>JAAFHD010000120.1 GCA_013298245.1 Alphaproteobacteria bacterium | reverse complement strand
CGCCAGGCGCCGCTTGGCGGATGGGATCTGCACCAGTTCCAGCAATTCCAGCGCCCGCGCCTCGGCCGTGGCGCGCGAGGCTCCTTCGTGCCGCTGCACCACCTCCGCGATCTGCCGGCCCACGGTGTAGACCGGGTCCAGCGCCGTCATCGGTTCCTGGAAAATCATCGCGACTTCGCCGCCGCGATAATCGTTCAGCGTGTTGGTATCCATGGCCATCACGTCGCGGCCATTGACCTGCACGCTGCCCGACACCCGCGCGAATTTCGGCAACAAGCGCAACAACGCGCGCAGCGTGACCGACTTGCCGGAGCCGGATTCGCCCAGGATGCACAGCACCTCTCCGGCGGCCAGGTCCATGTCCATGCCGTTCACCGCGTGCACGGTGCGGTCACGCGTGGCGAAGGTGACGTTGAGGTCGCGCACGCGCACCAGCGGGGCGGGCGTTTCCATCTTCAAAGCGGCGCTCATGCCACTGCTCCCGAATGTCCGCTGCCCGGATCCGCCATATGGCAGGCCGCGATATGCCCCGCGCCAATATCCACCGCGCGCGGCTTGGCCTTGGCGCAGATATCTTCCGCATGCGTGCAGCGCGTGCGGAAACGGCAGCCCGAGGGCGGGTTCACCGGGTTCGGCGGATCGCCCGTCAGCGGCGGCACGGTGCGGCGCTGCGCGGGGTCCATGCTGGGCCGGCTGGCCAGCAGCGCGCGGGTATAGGGATGCACCGGCGCGTCGTAGATCGCATCGACCGGCCCGATTTCCACGACCTCGCCCAGATACATCACCAGCACGCGGTCGGAGATGAACTGCACCACATTCAGGTCGTGGCTAATGAACACATAGGTCAGGCCGAACTGCGCCTTCAGATCCACCAGCAGGTTTAGAACCTGCGCCTCGACCGACTTGTCCAGCGCGGAGACCGGTTCGTCCAGAATCACCAGTCGCGGCTGCAAGGCCAGCGCGCGCGCGATGTTCACGCGCTGCCGCTGCCCACCCGACAATTCATGCGGATAACGCCGCGCGAATTGCGCCGGTGCCAGGCCCACCGCCGCCAGGATATCGCGCGCGCGTTCGCTGGCTTTCTCACGCGACAGGCCGTGCACGATGGGCGCGAAGGCGATCGTGTCCTCGATCGGCAGCCGCGGGTTCAGGCTGGCGTAGCTGTCCTGGAAGACCATCTGCACCTGGCGCCGATAATCGCGCAGCGCGATGCCACTGGCGCGACCCTCGCCCACCGCTTCGCCATCGAAGATCATGGTGCCGGCGTCGGGGTCCAGCAGGCGCATCAGCAGGCGCGCCGTGGTGGATTTGCCGCAGCCGGATTCACCCACGATGCCGAGTGTCTCGCCCTTCGCGACCGAAAACTTGATGCCATCCACCGCGCGCACCGTCGCCACCGTGCGCCCCAGCAGCCCGCCCTTGATCGGGAAATGCTTCACCAGGCCATCCAGCGCCAGCAAAGGTGTCGCGGGGCCGCCGCGGTCGAGTGCCATGTCCATCCATCGCGTGTAGCGCGGGCGGGGCCGCTGCGGAACGCGGCTGTTTTGCATGCGCAGCATGGGCGCGCGCGGGGGTGCCGGAAAAAGCGGCAGCCCGGCCGCCTTGCGCCCGCCTGCGCGACACCCTGGGTTTACGCGGCGCGCCCCGCCCGTCATCCTGCGCCGCCTGGAGGCACCTCAATGCGCGCGATCTTCGTTCTGGTGAAATGCGAAATGGGCGCGGCCTATCGCGTCGCCCGGCACATGGCCGACAGCATCGAGGAATTGTCGGAGATGCATTCGATCTCCGGCACCTATGACCTGCTGGGGAAATTCTACCTGCCGCCCGAACATGATGTGGGGCTGTTCGTGGTGGAGAAGGTGCAGACGGTAGCGGGCGTGAAGGACACGCTGACCATGTTGACGTACAACGCTTTCAGCGCGGTGCGCTGAAAGCTATTTTACGCCCTCAGGCGCCGGGCGCGGCGTGCCGCCGCTTGGCTTTCGCCGCGCAGCGGGCGCGCCAGGCGGGTCTGGCTTATGGGCGGCGCCGGCCGCCGTGCGGCCGGTCTGCTGCACGGTGGCGCTCTACGCTGCTGGCGTCAGCCAGGACTTCAGGCGCGCCGGCGCCGCGCGCATATCCGCAACCGCCCCGCAGTAACTGAAGCGCATGAACCGCGCCCCGCGCGTGCGGTCGAAATCAACGCCGGGCGTGGCCGCGACATTGGCACCCGCCAGCATGCGCGCCGCGAAATCCAGGCTGTCGTTCGTCAAATGCGACACATCGCACCACAGATAAAACGCGCCATCCGCCGCCGCGATCCGGTCGAACCCTGCACTCGGCAAACCTGCCAACAACGCCGCGCGGCTTTCCGCATAGCGCGCCTTGTTGGCATCCAGTTCCGGCGCGCAATCCATCGCCGCCTCGGCCGTCAGCTGCGCGATATGCGGCGGGCTGATCACCATGTTCTGCGCCAGGCATTCCACCGGCCGGACCAGTTCCTCCGGCAGCACCATCCAGCCGACGCGCCAGCCCGTCATGGACCAGTATTTGGAAAAACTGTTGATGATGATGGCACTGTCGCTGACCGCGGCTGCGGTGCTTTCCGCAACCGCCCCCCAGGTCAGCCCGTGGTAGATTTCATCCGAGATCAGCCGCACGCCATTGGCCTGGCACCAGGCCGCGATCGCCGCCAATTCCGCCGGTGACAGCATGGTGCCCGCCGGGTTGCAGGGGCTGGCCACGACCAGGCCGGCGGGGCGCGGGTCCAGCTTTTCCAGCATCGCGATGCTGGGCTGGAAGCGTGTTTCGGGCCCGCATTCCAGCAACACCGGATGCATGCCCAGACCGGTCAGGATATTGGCATAGGGCGGGTAGAAGGGCGCCGCCATCGCGATGCGATCACCCGGATCAAACGCCGCCAGAAATGCCAGCGGAAAAGCGCCTGACGCGCCCGATGTCACCGCGATGCGCGCCGCATCCACCGCCACGCCATAGTGCTCCGCATAGTGCCGCGCGATGCGCGCGCGCAGCGACGCGATGCCCAGAGCCTCGGTGTATCCCATTGGCCGTCGCGCGTTCAGCGCGCGGATGGCGGCCTGTTCTGCGCCGGCCGGTGCGCCGGTCGCGGGCTGGCCCACTTCCATGCGGATCACATGATGGCCGGCGGCGGCGCGCGCATTGGCCGCTGTGATCACGTCCATGACCAGGAAGGGCGGCGCCGCCGCGCCGCGCCCCACCTTCATCACTGCGGCGTGCCGAGCGCCAATCCCGCGCCGCGCGGATCAGCCGCAGCACCGCAACCACGCGGGCTGCGCGGCAAGTGTTCCGGGCAGGCCGCGATCTGCGCCCGCGCGCTGGGCGGAGAAAACTCATCCACCGCGTCCTCCGGCACGCGGTTCTGCCAGATATGCGCGAAGAGAGGCCCCGCCACCGCCATCGGTGCCGCTGCCTGGCCCGAACCCGCTGCCGCCATGCGGAAGCCGCGAATATTCGGCGCCCAGGCGATGCCCGCCGCCATCAAGGGTGGCTCCACCGAACCCACGCCAGGTGCGGCACCCATGATGATCCCGGTGCCCGGCACGATGCGCCCGGCGCCGAACAGGTTGTTCATGGTGAAGACGCAGGAAGCGGCACCACCATTGCGGTCGAACACGGTCACGCTGGTCGATGCCGGCAGGTTGGGCAGCGCGCCTGGCGGCAGATCGGCGCGGTCGATCAACTGCGCGGCATCGCCGCCGCCACGCCGTGCGGCCGTCGCGACCGCAAGCGCGCGAGCGGCTGCCGCGTTCGCATCCTGGCCGGCGGCCAAGGCGCGCAGGCCGGCGGCCGCCGCAACCCCGCCATCCAGCGGCAGGAAGGCCACGCGGTCACCGCCGCGCGCATCGATCACGGTCGCGGTGTGCACGGCCGGCAAGGCCGCGCGCAATTCCTGCTGGCCGATCGTGCCGCCACCCACGGCGGCCACGCCCTCGATGTATCGGCGCGCCAGGCCACCTTGGTACATGTCGCCCACGCCCACCGTGCGCAGCACCGTCAGGCTGCCGGCCAGGGCTGGCAGGGTGAAGCGCTCACCCACGGGGAAGGCGCTGCCATCGGTGCGCGCCAGCACCGCGCGGATTTGCGGGTCCTGGAACAAAGGCCCCTGCACGGCGGCGATATCGGCCGCCAGCGCGCGCGACATGGGCACGCCGAAGCGGGCGTATTGTTCGGCCGGTGCGATGGTTTCCTCGAAGGGACGCGCACCGGGGATTTGCGTGGTCAGCGCGAATAGGCCGCGCGCCATCAGGGGCAGGGCGGCGGGGCGGTCGGCGCCGGAGACGCTCTCGCGCGCGCCGGGAAGGAAGAGCAACGCCACCGGCTGGGCCATGCGCGGGTGGTAGACCATGCAGGCGCCGCCGCCGCCGAGCCCCGCGCGCGAGGGCAGGGTGACGGTCAGCGCGAAACCCGCGGCGGCGGCAGCATCCGCGGCGGTGCCGCCGGCCGAGAGCAAGGCGCGCGCCGCAGCGGCGGCGGCCGGTTCATCGGCAGCGACGCCGCCGATGAAGCCACGCACGAAGCCCTCCTGGCCCGCGACGGGGCTCGGTGGCGCATTGACGATGCGGCGTGCCATGTCGCAGCCCGGAAGCAGTGCTGCGGCCATCAGCAATGGCAGGAAGTGGCGGGGTTTCGGCATCGCGGCCCTGTGCGGCAAATGAGGTGGACGCCGGGATAGACGCCTTCACCCCGCGCGGCAACGGGCGGCATGACGCGGGCTTCATGCGAAGCGGCGCGGCTTGTGGCATGCTGGCGCGAGATGGAGATCACCATGACCACTGCACGCCGCGTGATGCTGGGTTCCTTGCTGGCCTTGCCGGCCGCCGCCAGCGAACAGCCGGCGCCGCCGGGCGCGCCTGCCGTGGTGCCACCGCCGCCCGCTGCACCCATTGCCGCTGGCACCGGCTTGTCGGAGGCGCAGCGCGCCGAGGTGGTGGAAATTCTGCGCCGCGCGCTGCGCGAGGACCCGACGATTCTGCGCGAGGCCATCGCCGCAATGCAGACCGCGGAGGAGGAGATGCGGGTTGGCGCCCAGCGTGCGGCCATCCGCGCGCATGCCGATGCGCTGTTCCGCGACCCGGCTGACCCGGTGCTGGGCAACCCGAATGGGCGCATCACGGTGGTGGAGTTTTTCGATGCGCGTTGCGGCTTCTGCAAATCCTTCCACCCCACGATGGAAGAGGCGATGCGCCGCAACCGGGAAGTGCGCCTGGTGCTGAAGGACATGCCGATTTTGGGGCCGGCCAGCGTATTGGCGTCGCGCGGGTTGTTGGCGGCGCAGCGGCAGAACCGGTACGGGCAGTTGTTCGCAGCGCTGCTGCGGATGCGCGAGGAGGTGACCGAGGCCACCCTGCGGCGCGAATCGGATCGCGCCGGGTTGGAATGGGCCAGGCTGCGGCGGGATATGGAGGATGCGGCCGTGACGCGGCGCATCGAGACCAACCTGGCGCTGGCCCGGGCGCTGGATATCCAGGGCACGCCGGCGGTGATCGTGGGTGAGATGTTGCTGCCCGGGGCGGTCGATTTGCGGGAGTTGGAAGCGGCGATTGCGGCGATATGACGCGGTTGCGACAAATTCGGCGAATGCCTTACTGCCTTACCATATTACTATCTTTCTCGCCCCCCTGGAGGGGCGGTTCGGGGCGGATTTGGTTGTCAAAACAGCGCGTTGTGGTGTAGGACAAATTTCCGATCAAGGCAAGCGGTTTTCGCGGCGAGGGGAAGCGAAGCATGCCAGCACTGACACCCATGGGGCTGTCCATCGGCATCATGCTGCTGGCCAATCTGCTGCCGCTTTGGGGCGCGCTGATGGGGCAGTGGAGCGTCTATGAACTGATCCTGCTGTATTGGGCGGAAAATGTGCTGATCGGGCTGTACCAACTGGCGCGCTTTGGCGCGGTGGGCTGGTTGCGCGACCTGCCGGAGATCGTGGTGCTGGCCGCCTTCTTCACCGTGCACTACGGCATGTTCACGCTGGTGCACGGCATGTTCGTGGTGGGGATGTTCGGCCCCAGCCTGGATGCCGGGCTGGAGGCAGGCGTGGCGCTGCTGCTCTCACCCGATGGGTTGTTGGTGCCGCTGTTGCTGCTGGCGGCCAGCCATGGGTTTTCCTTCGTCGTGCATTTCCTGCGCGGCGGTGAGTGGCGCGACGCGGGGCCGAAGGAATTGATGCTGGCACCCTATGGCCGCGTGGTGGTGCTGCATTTGGCGATCCTGGGGGGGGGCGCGCTGGTGGTGATGACGGGGCAGCCGGTGGCGGCGCTGGTGTTGCTGGTGGTGCTGAAGATGGGCGTGGAGGTGGTGGCGCATCGCTGGGCGCATGGGCGCGCTCTCAGCCCTCCAAACTCACCCCCGTCCGCGCGATGATCCCGCGCCAGCGCGCCCGCTCCGCCTCCAGGAAGGTGCGGAACGGCTCGACCGGCAGGAAGCCCAGCGCATAGCCCTGTTCCTCCAGACGGCGCGCCGTTTCCGCCTCCGCCAGCACGCGGCCGACCAGCTCCGACATCGCCGCCACCACGCCGGGTGCGACGCGCGCCGAAAACCCCAGCGCGAAGAAGGCGTTGAGGTCGAACTGTGGAAAACCCGCGGCCGCGATGGTCGGCGCATCCGGCAGCGTGGCCTGGCGGTGCTCGCCGGTCACCGCCAGCACGCGCACCGCTGGGTCGCGCAGCAGCGCCAACAACCCCGCGGCCGAGACCGCGTAGAACTGCAACCGCCCCGCCACCAAATCCTGCATCGCCAGGTTCGCACCACGATAGGGAACGTGCTGCATCACGATGTCCTGGTCGCGCGCGATCATCGCGCCGATGACATGCGCCAAAGTGCCAGGCCCGGCCGAGCCGTAATTCACATAGCCGGGCCTGGCCCGCGCCCAGGCGATGAATTCCGCCATGCTGCGCGCCGGCACATCCGCATGCACCGCGAAGGCATACCAGGACAGCACCAGCCGCGCGCAGGGCGCGAAATCCCGCACCGGATCAAAGGGCAGGCCGCGGCGCAGCATCGGGTTGCGGACCATGGCGCCATCGGACATCAGCGCCATGGTCTGCCCATCGGGCTCGGCGTTGATCAGGGCCAGCATGGCCAAATCCCCGCCCGCGCCGGGGCGGGGTTCGACCACCACCGATTGGCCGGTCAGCGCCTGGATGCGCGCGGCGATGAAGCGCGCCAGCGTGTCCACCGCACCACCGGCGGCAAACGGGGTCAGGATGCGCAAGGGGCGCGGTTGCGCGATGGCGGGGCCGGCCAGCGCGGTGGCGAACAGGCTGCGGCGCAGCATCGCGTCCTCCCTGGATCGGTGGGCAGGCTGGCATGATGCGCGGCCGCGCGGCAAGCTTGGCGGCATGAGCGAAGCCCCTGTCCTGATCACCCGCGATGCCCGCGGCATCGTCACCGCAACCCTGAACCGGCCTGCGGTCGGCAATGCGTATAATGGCGCGCTGCTGGAGGCGTTGATCGCGGGGCTGGAAAGCCTGGCGCGCGATGCCTCGGTGCGCGCGCTGGTGATCCGTGGCGCGGGGCGGCATTTCCAGGCGGGGGCGGATTTGAACTGGCTGGCCGAAGCGGCGGATTACGCGCCCGAGGCGGCGCATGCGGCCAGCATGGGCACGGTGCGCGCCATGCAGCTGTTGAACGAATTCCCGCACCCGACCTTCGCCGTGGTGAAGGGTGCGTGTTTCGGCGGCGGTGCTGGCATTGTGTGTTGCGTCGATGTCGCGCTGGCGACGCCCGACGCGCAATTCGGCCTGACGGAAGTGCGCGTCGGCGTGTGTCCCAGCCCGATTTCCACCCACATGATCCACGCCATGGGCCTGCGCCATGCGCGGCGCTACGCGCTGACCGGCGAGCGATTCGATGCGGCGGAAGCTTTGCGCATCAACCTGGTTCATGAAGTGTTAACCGCGGATTCCATCGAGGCGCGGCTCGCCCACATCCTGGACGAGACCATGCACGCCTCGCCCACCGCGATCACCGCCACCAAGGACAGCATGCTGGGTGCCGCGGGGCTGAAGCTGGACGCCAGGGAAATGGCCATGCTGGGCCATGAAAGCTGGATGCAGCGGTCCAGTGCCGAGGGCCGTGAGGGGCTGGCGGCCTTCCGGCAGAAGCGCAAGCCAGGGTGGTACCAGGCCGGATGACTGGCCGACTTGTCCACAGCCATCGTCATCGAACCGTCATCAAAATGAAATCTGGGCGTCGCGGGGCGTCCGTAGAAGGCCGGCATTCGGGTTCCACCCGAGTCACAAACCGGAGACTCCCCCGTGAACAACGGCTTCAATCGTCGCGCGCTGATGCTGGGCGCCGCCGCACTTCCGAGCGTCGCTTTCGCCCAACAGGCCACCATCACCGGCGCTGGCGCCACCTTCCCCCGCCCGGTCTATGAGCGCTGGGGCCAGCAGGCGCGTGAGCCGCTGGGCCTGCAGCTGAACTACCAGTCGATCGGCTCGGGCGGCGGCATCAACCAGATCACCAACCGCACCGTCGATTTCGGCGCCACCGACGCGCCGATCACCGCCGAGCAGATGCGCGAGCGCAGCCTGCTGCAATTCCCGACCCTGATGGGTTCGGTGGTGCTGATCGTGAACCTGCCGGGTGTGGCCGACAACGCGCTGCGCCTGACGCCGGAATTGCTGGTGGACATCTTCCTCGGCCGCATCACGCGCTGGAATGATGCGCGCCTGGTGGAAACCAACCGCGAGCTGCGCCTGCCGAACCTGCCGGTCTCTCCGGTGTACCGCGCCGATGCTTCGGGCACGACCTTCGTCTTCACGACGTACCTGTCGCGCATCAGCGACGCCTGGCGCACCGGCGCGGGTGCCGCGACCTCCGTGCAATGGCCCGTCGGCAACGGCGCGCGCGGCAATGAGGGCATCGCCAACACCGTGCGCAACACGCCGGGTGCGATCGGCTATACCGAAAACGCCTATGCCACGGTGAACCGCCTGATCACCACGCAGCTGCGCAACAAGTCCGGCCGTTTCATCACCCCCGCCATCCCCGCCTTCGAAGCGGCCGCGGCGCGTGCGGATTGGTCGCGCCCCGGCTTCGCGGCTGACCTGGTGGACCTCAATGGCGATGATGTGTGGCCGATCGTCTCGCCGACCTTCATCCTGCTGCCGACCAACCCGGTAGCGGATCGCGTCGCGGGCAGCCGCAACACGATGCGCTTCTTCGACTG
>JAAFHD010000012.1 GCA_013298245.1 Alphaproteobacteria bacterium | reverse complement strand
TTGGGCGGTGCATTGGCGCTGCCGGCTTTGCTGCCCGCGACCGGCCAGCCGGCACTATTCGGCCTGGGTGTCGCCAGTGGTGATCCGGCGCAGGATTCCGTTGTGTTGTGGACGCGGCTGGATCCCACGTCCGATGCGCCCGTGCCCATGCGGTGGGAGGTCGCGGAGGATGAAGCTTTCGCGCGCATCATCGCGCGCGGTGATGCTGTGGCGCGGCCGGAATCCGCACATGCCGTGCATGTGGTCGCCGGAGGTCTGCGCCCCGGCCGGCACTATTGGTATCGCTTCCACGCAATGGGGGCGGCCAGCCCCACGGGCCGCACGAAAACCCTGCCCGACCGCGCCGACACACTGCGTTTCGCCAACACATCCTGCCAGCATTTCGAACACGGCTTCTTCACCGCCTGGTCGCATATCGCGCGCGATGCGGCGCTGGATTTCGTCTTCTTCAATGGCGACTACATCTACGAATATGCACGGCGCGAAATCGGCGCACGCGGGTGGGGCGGCGTGGTGCGCAGCCATGACGGGCCGGAATGCGTGACGCTGGCGCAGTATCGCGCGCGCTATGCCCAGTATCGGCGCGACTCTGATTTGCAGGCGGCGCACGCAGCGCTCCCCTTCATCATGGCCTTCGACGACCATGAGGTGGAGAACAACTGGGCCGGCCCGCATAGCGAAAAACCAGGCACCGATCCGGCCGCCTTCGCCACGCGAAAAGCCGCGGCGTTCCAAGCCTGGTACGAGCACATGCCGGTGCGCCCCGCATTGGCGCCGCGCGCCGATTCCATCGGTGCGTATCGCCGCTTCCGGCTGGGCGATCTCGGGCATTTCCACGTGCTGGACACGCGCAGCTTTCGCGACGACCAACCCTGCGGCGACCGGCTGCAACTGGCCTGCGAAGCAGTGGCGCGCCCCGATGCGCAGATGCTCGGCCCCGCCCAGGAAGCCTGGCTGATGCAGGGCGCGCGCGCACCTGGTTTCCACATCCTGGCGCAGCAGGTCTTCATGGCGCCGCGCATCTTCGCCGATGGCCGCACCTCCATGGATGCCTGGGATGGCTACCCGGCCGCGCGCGAGCGCCTGCTGGGCGGGTTGCGCGCGCAGGGTGTGGCAAACCCCATCGTGCTGACCGGCGATGTGCATCGCGCCTGGGTGGCCGCGATTCCGGGCGGTGGTGCGGAGTTCATCTGCACCTCCATCACCAGCGAGGGCGATGGGCGCGAGGCGGAGCCCAACGCCGCCGGCATCATGCAGGCCAGCCCGCATATCCAGTTCCACCACGCCCGCCGCGGCTGGACGCGGCACGAGATGACCCGCACGCAGTTCAGCGCCGACTACATGGCGCTGCCTTTCGTCACGCGCACAGGCGCGCCGGCGGAGAGTGTGGCGCGCTTCGTGACGGCGCGCGCGGCACCCGGTATTTCTCGCGCATAAGGGGACACAGACATGGCACGCATCGCCTTCATCGGCCTTGGCAATATGGGCCTGCCCATGGCGCGCAACCTGGCGCGCGCCGGGCATGACGTGGTGGGCTTCGACTTGAACGAAGCCGCGCGCGCGGCCTTCGGCAATTGCGCTGCCAGTGGCGCGGAAGCGGTCGCCGGCGCTGACGCCGTCATCACCATGCTGCCCGCCGGCGATCATGTGCGCGCAGCTTGGGAAAGCCTGGCGCAAGCAGCGCCCGATGCGCTGAAGATCGACTGCTCCACCATCGATGTAACCACCGCGCAGGACCTGGCATCGCAACTCCCGGGCATGCTGGACGCGCCCGTCTCCGGCGGCGTGATGGGTGCCGAAAACGCCACACTGACCTTCATGGTGGGCGGCGATGCAGCGCGCTTCGCCGAGGCCAAACCGCTGCTGGAAGCCATGGGCCGCAACATCATCCATTGCGGCGATGCGGGTGCGGGCCAGGCCGCCAAGGCGTGCAACAACATGCTGCTGGCGATCAGCATGGTCGGCACCTGCGAGGCCTTCATCCTGGCGGAAAAACTGGGACTTTCGCACCAGGCCTTGTTCGAAGTCGCCAGCCGGTCGTCAGGCCAATGCTGGTCGCTGTCCACCTATTGCCCGGTGCCTGGCCCGGTGCCCGGCAGCCCGGCCAATCGCGAATACCGCCCCGGCTTCGCGACGACGCTGATGGTGAAGGATCTCGGCCTGTCGCAGCAGGCGGCGGAAGAATTCGGCGCGGCCACGCCACTGGGTGCGCGCGCCTTGGAACTCTACGAGGATTTCGTCGCCGATGGCGGAGGAAATTTCGACTTCTCCGCCATCATCACCATGCTGCGCGGGATGGGGCGGTAAGGCCCCAGGGCGTCAGGCCCGCTCCACGCACATGGCCACACCCATGCCGCCGCCGATGCACAGCGTGGCCAGGCCGCGCTTCGCCCCACGGCGCTGCATTTCGAACAGCAGCGTCGTCAGCACGCGCGCACCCGACGCACCCACCGGGTGGCCCAGCGCGATCGCGCCGCCATTCACGTTGACCTTCGACGTATCCCAGCCGAGGTCCTTGTTCACCGCGATCGCCTGCGCGGCAAAAGCTTCATTGGCCTCGATCAGGTCCAGATCATCGATGGTCCAGCCGGCCTTCTTCAAGGCCTTGCGGCTGGCCGGGATGGGGCCGGTGCCCATGATCGCCGGGTCCACGCCCGCCGTCGCCCAGGACACGATGCGCGCCAGCGGCGTGATGCCGCGCTTCTTGGCTTCCTCGGCCGACATCACCACCAACGCGGCCGCACCATCATTGATGCCCGACGCATTGCCAGCCGTGACGGTGCCTTCCTTGTTGAAGGCCGGGCGCAGCTTGGCCAGCACATCAGCGGTGGTCTCGGGCTTCGGATATTCGTCGTCGGAAATGACGGTGTCGCCCTTGCGACCCTTCACGGTCACCGGCGCGATCTCATCCTTGAAGCGACCAGCGGCCATAGCTTCACCCGCCTTACGCTGCGAACCAGCCGCGAACTCATCCTGTTCCTGCCGCGTGATCTGGTATTTCTGCGCGACATTCTCGGCCGTGTTGCCCATGTGGTAGCCGTTGAAGGCGTCCATCAGGCCGTCCTTCAGCATTGTGTCGATCAGTTCCAGGCCGCCCATCTTCTGGCCCGCGCGCAGGTTCGCGCAATGCGGCGCCTGGGTCATGCTTTCCTGGCCACCGGCGACGACGATCGTCGCATCACCCGACGCCACCTGCTGCGCCGCCAAGGCCACCGCACGCAGGCCCGAACCACAGAGCTGGTTGATGCCAAAGGCCGTCGCCTCGTTCGGAATGCCGGCATGAATCGCGGCCTGGCGCGCCGGGTTCTGGCCCGCGCCGCCGGCCAGAATCTGGCCCATGATGACCTCGTCCACTTCCTCGGCCTTCACGCCGGCGCGGCTCAGCGCGGCCTGGATCGCGACCTGGCCCAGCGTGTGCGCGGGCAGGCTGGCGAAGGCGCCGTTGAAGGAACCGACCGGCGTGCGCGCGGCGGAAGCGATGACGATTTCGGTCATGGTGATGGCTCTTTCCCTATGTGCGGCTGTTGTCGCGCAGACGTGGAAGCGGTGCAACCTTGGATGTTCAAACCGCCTTCAACCACCCCGCCAGTGGCCGCCACAAGGCCGCTTCTGCGCCCTCCCCCGCCACCATCCCGATATGCCCGGCCGCCGCCTCATGCAGCACCGCGCCCGGCATCACCGCCAACGCGCGCGCCGAGGCGGGCGGCACGATCCGGTCGCGCTTAGGCACGGCAATGAAGGCAGGCCCTGCCCAGTCCGCCGGCCGCACCGGCAGGCCCGCCACATGCCACTCGCCGCGCGCCGGATCATTGCGGCCATACCAGCCTGCCAATGTCTCGCGCGCCAGCGGCGCTGGCAGCGGCACGCCATCATTCAGCCAGTCCTCCAGCACGACGAAACGCCGCGCGCGCGGGCTGTCCTGGCGTAGCCTTCCGAAGGCGCGGAATTTCTCCGCGATGGCGAAAGGATCCAGCGCCGCGAACAACATCTGCAACGCATCGACCGAAAGCGCGCCCTGCGCTTCCAGCAACGGCTCGAAGCCCGGTAGCAGCGCAGCCAGGCCCTGCGCGCGGCGGGCGTCCTCAGCATGGAAGTCCCAGGGCGTGGCCAGCAGCGCCAGGCCGCGCACCTTCTCTGGCCGACGCAGCGCGGCCGCCAACGCCAGCAACCCGCCCATGCAATACCCCGCCAGCGCCACGCGCCCCGGCACCGCCGCCAGCGCGCGTTCCAAGCGCCCGGCCACCACATCCGTCAGCGTGAAGCGCCGCTCCGCCGCACCGGGCCAGCCCCAATCCAGCAGCAGCGGGCGCAGACCCTGCGTCGCCAGCCAGCGCAGCATGGACGCGCCTTCGTCCAGGTCCAGCACATAGGCGCGGTTCACCAGGCTCGGCACGAACAGCACAGGGCGCCCGCGCGGCGCGAAGCTCAGCACGCGCGCCGGGCCTTCGCGCCAGATCACCGCGGGGTCTTCCAGCTTGCGCGCATGCGGGTGGCGGCGGTAGGCCGCGATGCCCGCGATCAGCGCGCGGTCCTGTTCCAACAGGCGCCGCCAGACGGCGCCGGAAAACGCCTCAGGGCTTGCGCCGAGGCTTGCGACCGCCGCGCGGATTCGCGCCACCTCGTGGCGCCCCTGTGGTGATATCGGCCAGGCGCCGCTCCAGCTCGGCGATACGGGCGCGGAGGTCATCGCCGCCATCGCGCGCATCGCGCTGCCCATCAGGTGTAGCGCCAGCGGGCGCGGGCCGCGGCGGAGCATGGGCTGCGTCATGCTTGGGCCAGCGGACGGTCTGCGCGCGCCAAAACGCAGCCGCCAACGCGACCTGCGCCGCCCAGGCTTCCGCCAGCTCCGGGTCGGCCGCCATGGCGGCAAGCTCGCTCTGCCAGAGGGTGATCCAATCCTCGGCCAGCTGCGACAAGTCGGGCGGGTCCTGCATCCATTCCCATGGTTCTTTGCGCGCCCCGTATTACCCCACAAAGACGGGGCATGACACGGGTGCAGTGCAACGTGCTAGGCTTTCGCCAGAATTGAGTGTGAGGACAAGGCGCATGGCCCCAGTGAAGAACGGCGCGGAAGCCACGGCGAATGATGCCGCGGCACAGCCCGTCGTGGTGAAGAAATACGCCAATCGGCGCCTCTACAACACGGAAAGCAGCAGCTACGTCACGCTTGAAGACCTGGCGCAGATGATCCGTAATGGCCGCGATTTCGTGGTCTATGACGCGAAAAGCGGCGATGACATCACGCGTTCCGTGCTGACGCAGATCATCGTGGAGGAGGAGGCAAAGGGCAAAAGCCTGTTGCCCGAAAGCTTCCTGCGGCAATTGATCGGTTTCTATGGCGACCAGATGGGCGGGCTGGTGCCGCGCTACCTGGAACTGACCATGGGCGCCTTCCAGAATCAGCACGAGAAATTCCGCAGCCAGATGCAAAGCGCGATGGGTGGTTTCAACCCGTTCGATCTGGCCGAGATGGGGCGCAGCAACATGGCGATGATGGAACGCGCCATGGGCTTCATGAACCCGTTCCAGCCGCGCGGGACCGAGGTGGAGCAGCTGCGCGCGGAGATCGAACAGCTGCGGGCGGAATTGGCGAAGGCGCGGAAGGGTTAGCTGCCGCGCAGCGCGTCCATGTCCTGGCCGGCATAGAAGACGCGCACGATCTCGATTGCGTCAGGCTGCGCGCGATACGCCGCCGCAGCCAAACGCGGCACGATCAGGAGGCGGATGCCTGCGCCCAGATCGTCGCGCGCCGGGCCTAGCCTTAGATACTCCAGCAGGTCGGCGCAGCGCGTGCGGATACGCGTGACCACACGCAATGCCGCGGCCGGGTCGTCATCCACGATGTGATCGAAGATCGCGTCCAGGTCGACCAGCGCCGCCGGCCGCCACCGCAAGATCACCTGGCGCGGCGCGCGAAATGCAGCGCCACCTCGTCATCGGTCAGCGATGGGCGCGGGTCGGCATCGGCCTCGGCGATGCGCGCCCGCATATCGGCCAGGCGGTCTTCACGCGCCTGCCAATCCGCGATGGCCTGGCGGATCACCGCATCGCTGGACGCATGGCCACCGGCGCGCACCTGCTCGTGCAGTTTGCGGGCCATTTCCGCCGGCAGATCGACACTGATTCGTTCCACTTGCATGGCGCTTGTCTAACACGACAGCCCGGTTACCCCCAATGCAGAATTCTCCGCTACACTCTCCTCACGATGCCCCCGATTCGCATCCTCCCCGACACCACCGCCAACCGCATCGCCGCCGGCGAAGTGGTGGAACGCCCCGCCGCGGTCGTGAAGGAACTGGCCGAAAACGCACTCGATGCCGGCGCGCAGCGCATAGCCGTCACGCTGGAGGATGGCGGCACCACGCGCATCGTGGTGGAGGATGACGGCATCGGCATGTCCGCGCCGGATCTGGCGCTGGCGGTGCAGCGCCATGCCACATCGAAACTGCCCGACGAAGCCACGCTTTTCGCCATCACGACACTCGGTTTCCGGGGCGAGGCGCTGCCATCCATTGGCGCCGTCGCACGGCTGACCATCACGTCGCGGCAGGCTTCCGGCGATGCGCACAGCATCGCGGTCGAGGGCGGCCGCGTTGGCACCCCGCGCCCCGCATCGGGTGCGGCCGGCACGCGCGTCGAAGTGGCCGACCTGTTCTTCGCCACCCCCGCCCGCCGCAAATTCCTGCGCACCTCGCGCGCCGAGGCCGACCACGCCATCGAAGCCCTGCGCCGCCTGGCGCTGGCCTGGCCGGAGGTTGCGTTTCGCTGCTTGTCTGACGGCCGCACCGTGCTGGATGTGCCGGCACAAGATCGCGACGCCCGTATCCGCGCCGTCCTCGGCGCTGATTTCGCCGCCGCCGCTTTGCCCGTCACGCGTGATGGCATGCCCGCCATATCCGGCCTGATCGGCCAGCCGGGCTTCCACCGCGCCACCGCCAGCGAACAGCACCTGGTGGTGAACCGACGCCCCGTGCGCGACCCTTTGCTGCGCGCCGCACTGCGCGTCGCGTATCGGGACGTGATGGAATCCGGCCGCCATCCGGTGGCCGCGCTCTACATGGATATCGCGCCGGACCTGGTGGATGTGAACGTCCACCCGATGAAAACCGAACTGCGCTTCCGCGATGCCGGCCAGGTACGTGGCGCCATGATCAACGCGTTGCGCGCGGCGCTGGGCGTGACCGCCGCCACGGTCGCCACGCCATCTTGGCGCCCGTCCTGGCAGGCCGCGGCGCCGGCGCCGATGCGAGGCGATTTCGCACCGCGCGGCTTTGCCGAAGCCGGGCTGGACCTGCTGCCACCACCCGCGCCTAGCGCCACATCCGCGCCACTGCCCATGGGCTTCGCTGCCGCGCCGGAGGCCGGGCCGCTGGGCCGCGCCATCGCGCAGGTGCTGGAATGCTACATTCTGGCCGAAGCGCCCGATGGCGCCTTGGTGCTGGTGGACCAGCACGCCGCGCATGAACGCCTGACGCACGAAAAACTCTCCGCGCAACTGGTCAGTGGCGGCGTGCGCGCACAGCCACTGCTGATCCCCGCAGTGGTCGAATTGCCCGGCGCGGATGCGCAGCGCCTGCTGGATGCCGCCGCTGAATTGGCGCGCCTGGGCCTTGAGATCGAGGCCTTCGGCGGCGCGCTGTTGGTGCGCACAATCCCGGCGCTGCTGGGCCTGGCCGACCCCGCGCCGATCCTGCGCGACATGGCCGCCGAAATCGCCGAATGGGGTGCCGCCACAGCGTTGGATTCACGTCTGGATGCGGCCGTGGCGCGGCTCGCCTGCCATGGCAGCATCCGCTCCGGTCGGCGGCTGACGCTGCCGGAAATGGACGCGCTGTTGCGCGCCATGGAAGCCACCCCGCGCGCCGCGACATGCAGCCATGGGCGGCCGACTTTCCTGCGCGTGGACCGCGCGGCTTTCGCACGGATGTTCGGGCGCGTCTGACGCACATCGGCGGCTGATTCACCGCTTCGGCGATCCCGCCTTCGCGGATCAGGCGCTACGCCAGCGCCGCTTCCACCGCGTCGCCGAAGCGCTCCACGATCATATCGATCTCAGCGGCCGTCACGTTGTAGGGCGGAGCCAGCACAACGTGATCGCCCTGCCGCCCATCAATGGTGCCGCCCATCGGGTAGCAGCCCAGGCCGCGCTGATAAGCCTGCGCACCCACCCGCGCATGCAGCTTGCGCGCGGGGTCGAAGGCCGCCTTCGTCGCGCGGTCCGCCACCAGTTCCACCGCCCAGAACAGGCCGCGCCCGCGCACATCGCCCACATGCGCGTGGTTCCCCAGGCGTTCCGTCAGGCCTGCTTCGAGCCGCGCGCCCATGCTGTTGATGTTGGAGAGCAGGTCTTCCTCGGCGATGACGCGTTGCACGGCGAGTGCGGCCGCGCAGGCCATCGGGTGCGCCTGGTAGGTGTGGCCATGCATGAAGGCGCCGGAACCCGCGCGGATGGGTGCCACCACGCGGTCCGTCGCCAGGATGCCGCCGATGGGTTGGTAGCCGCCACCAAGACCCTTCGCGATGACCTGGATGTCGGGCGTGATGCCTTCCGCTTCCCAGGCGTGCAGCGTGCCGCATCGGCCCATGCCGGACATGACTTCATCGAGGATGAGCAGCGCGCCGTGGCGGTCGCAGATGTCGCGGATGGCGCGGAAATAGCCGGGCACCGGGGCGACGCAGCCTAGTGTGGCGCCGACCACGGTCTCGGCGCAGACGGCGGCGATGGTGTGGGCGCCGAGGCGCTGGAATTCGGCTTCCAATTCGGCGGCCAGGCGCGTGGCGTAGTCGGCTTCGGTCTCGTCGGCGCGCTGGTCGCGATAGGCGTAGCAGGGTGCCACATGGCTGAAGGCGGTGGAGAGAATCGGCTGGTACGGCGCGCGGCGCATGGCGTTGCCACCGGCGGCGAGCGCGCCGAGGGTGTTGCCATGATAGGACTGGCGGCGCGCGATGAAGCGCGTGCGTTGCGGCTGGCCGGCTTCGATGTGGTGTTGGCGCGCGAGCTTGAGCGCGGCCTCCATTCCTTCGCTGCCGGACGAAACGAAATAGGCGTAGGTGAGGCCGCCGGGTTGGTGGCCGACCAAGGTTTCGGCCAGTGCTTCGGCGCTTTCGCAACTGAACAGCGCGGTGTGTGCGTAGGTCAGGCGGGACATCTGTTCCGCCATCGCGGCCAGCACCTTTGGGTGGCCATGGCCGAGGCACGCGACGGCCGCGCCACCGGACGCATCCATCACGCGATGCCCGTCCTTCGCGGTGAGCCAAATGCCCTCGCCATGCACGGCGATCGGCGGTTGTGCGTTGAGGTTGCGGTGGATCAGCGGCATCAGGGTGTCAAAGCTCCCACGGTCGCGCCCACCATGCAGCAGGCGATGGTCGCGCACCACAGGCTTGGCCAGCCGAGTGCGAGGATGTCGGCGCGGCGCTCCGGGCACATGGCGCACATGCCGCCCAGCATGATGCCGAGCGAGCCGATATTGGTGAAGCCGCACAACGCATAGGTGAGGATGAGGCGCGAGCGGTCGGACAACCCAGCACCACCCGATTGCGCGAGTTGCAGGTAGGAGACGAATTCGTTGATGACGAGCTTCACGCCGAGGGATTGCGCGACGGTCGCACTTTCCGCCCAGGGCACGCCCATCATCAGCGCGAGCGGGCGGAACAGCCAGGCGGCCAGGCTCTCCAGCGTGAAGGGCGCGATGATGATGTTGATCAGCGCCACTAGTGCGACGAAGACGATCAGCATCGCCATGATGCCGAGGAGAAGTTGCAGCCCGTCCTGCGTGCCTTGGACCAACGCTTCCATGCTGCTGCCGTAGAGGGGAGGTGCTGTGGCTTCGGTGCTGTCGGCGGGTGTGTCGGCGGGGCGCATGAGCAGTGCGGCGAGGACCGAGGCAGGGGCGGCGATGAGGGAGGCGGCGAGCAATTGGCCTGCGGCGTCAGGAACCACGGATGCGATGAGTGTCGCGTAGACGACGAGCGTGTTGCCCGAGATGGTGGCGAGGCCCGCGACCATGACGACGAACATCTCGGCGCGCGACAGGCGTGCGAGCCAGGCGCGGATCAACAGCGGCGCTTCGACCATCCCGACGAAGACGTTGGCGGCGACCGAGAAACCAGCCGCGCCACCAAGTCCGAAAACGCGCGTGATGCCGCGCGCCATCAGGCCGACCAGGAAGGGCAGCACGCGCCAGTGGTAGAGCAACGCGGAGAGTGCGCCGACGACGAGGACGAGCGGTAAGGCCTGGAAGAACAGGATGAAGCTGGCGCCGGGCGTGGTTTCGGCGAAGGGCAAAGGCGCGCCGCCGAGATAGCCGAAGACCAGCGACGTGCCGGATTGTGTTGCGCGCGCTAGGGCGGCGACGGCGTTACCGACATAGCCGAAGGCGGCGCGCAAAGGCGGGATGTGCAGCATGGCCGCGCCGAGCGCGAGCGTGGAGGCAAGGCCCGCGATCACCACGCGCGGTGCCACGCGCCGGAAGCCGCCGGATGCCCACGCCAACAGGCACAGCCCCAGCAGACCGGCGAGCGACGCCAGTTGGTTCACGGCGCTTCCTCGTCCTCGGATTCGGTCGGGCCGATGAGTTGCGCGGCGGCGTCGGTGTCCATCGCCTCCACGCCGCGCAGCTTGCGCGCGATGGCGCGTGTGCGCTGGCGCGCCGCGCCGATGGTGTTGCCCACCGTGCCGACCTGGTTGCCGAGCTTTTCCAGCACGCCGTCCATCTTCGCCATCTCGGATTTCGTGGCGGACAAAAGGTCCTTCACGCTCTCCGCGTTTTTCGACAATGCGAGCGTGACATGGCCGAGCTGAATGGTGCGTAGCATGGCCGGCAGCAGCGATGGTCCCAGCAACACAATGCGATGATCGCGCCCGATGCTGTCGATCAACCCCGGCACGCGCGCGACTTCGGCGTAGAGCCCTTCGGTCGGCAGGTAGAGCACGGCGAATTCCGTGGTGCGCGGCGGGTTGATGTATTTCTGCGCGATCTTCGCGGCCTCTGCGCGGATGCGCGTTTCCAGCGCGCGGCGGGCCTGGTTTTCGGCGACCGGATCGGCGGCATCCCAGGCGGCTTGCAGGCGTTCGAAATCCTCGGTGGGGAATTTGCTGTCGATCGGCAGCAGCACGCGCGCTTCGCCGCTATTGGGCATGACGACGCAGAATTCCACGGCGTCCGCGCTGCCTTCGGTCAGCTTGACGTTCTGCTCGAAACCACCTGGCGGCAGGATGTCCTCCAGCAGCGAGCGGACCTGCGTTTCCGCCCAACCGCCGCGGGTCTTCACATTGCCGAAGAGGCGCTTGATGTCGCCGATCTGCGCGGTGACGGCCTGCACATCGCCCATGGCTTTCTGCACCGCGGTGAACTGGTCGATGACGCGCTCGAAGCTCTCCGTCATTTTTTTCTCGACCGCGTCGGCGAGCTGTTCGTTGACGCTTTTCTGGATGTCGGCCAGGCGCGCGTCATTGGCTTCGCGCATTTCCTTCAGGCGATCCTGGATGTCCTTCTGCGCTTTGGCTTGCGCCTCCGCTATCGCGCCGCGCAGCTTTTCGAAATCGGCGCGAAGCTCACCGATGCCTGCTGTCTGGTCGCGCCGCAGGTTTGCGGCAGCGTCCGCATGCGCCAGCTTGGCGTCTTCGAAGCCCTGCTTCTGGTCGCGCGCGGCATTGGCCTGCACTTCCATCACATCGACCGTCAGCTTCGACATCGTGCGCTGGAGTTCGACCTTGGATTCCAGGTCTACCGTGCGCGCATCGGCGAAGCCCTTGGTCAACGCTTCGCCGGCATCGCGCTGCATGCGCGTGATGTCGGCTGTCAGTTGGGCCAATGCTGTGGCTTGCGCCTGCTGCGCCCGCGCAAGACTGGCATTCAATTCGCCAGTCAATTCACCAAGCCGCTGGGCCTGTCGTTCCTGCGCCGCCTGCAACAACGCCACACCAGGGTCGGCATCACGTCCGCGCAGCAACACAACCAGTAACAGGACGATGATCGCCGCGAGCAATGCGACGATCAGGATCGTCTCCGGGCTCAATGCCGGAAATGCCGCATACCGGTGAAGACCATGGCTAGCCCGGCGTCATCGGCGGCCGCGATCACCTCCGCATCACGCATCGACCCGCCCGGCTGGATCACCGCCGTCGCACCCGCCGCTGCCGCCGCCTGCAACCCATCCGCGAAGGGGAAGAACGCGTCCGACGCCACCACGCTGCCTTGCGCCAGCGGTGTATCGCTGCCCGCCGCGCGCGCAGCCTCGCCGCTTTTCCAAGCGGCAATCCGGCTGCTGTCCACGCGGCTCATCTGGCCGGCGCCGATGCCCACCGTGGCGCCCGATTTCGCATAGACGATGGCGTTGGACTTCACATGCTTCGCAACACGGAAGGCGAAGATCATATCCGCCATTTCCTGCACCGTCGGCGCGCGCTTTGTCACCACACGCAACGCCGCTGCATCCACCCGCCCCGCATCGCGTGACTGCGCCAGGAACCCACCGCCCACGCTGCGGAACACCATGCCGGGCGCGGCCGGATCAGGCATGCCGCCGGTCAGCAACAGGCGTAGATTCTTCTTGCGGGTGAAGACCGCGATGGCGTCGTCATCGGCTTCCGGCGCGATGACAACCTCGGTGAACAGCGCCGCCATCTTCTCGGCCGCCGCAGCATCCAGCCTACGATTCACGGCGATGATGCCGCCAAATGCGCTGACAGGATCGCAGCGCAGCGCCAGGTCCCAAGCCTCCGACAACGAAGCGCCTTCCGCCACACCGCAAGGGTTCGCGTGCTTCACGATCACCACCGCCGGCCGGTCGAATTCCGCCACGCATTCGAAGGCGGCGTCTGTGTCATTCAGGTTGTTGAAGGAAAGCTCCTTGCCCTGCACCTGGCGCGCCGTTGCGATGCCGGGCCGCGCGCTGCCATCCAGATAAAATCCCGCGCGCTGATGCGGGTTTTCGCCGTACCGCAACGTCTGCGCGAGCGTGCCGGCAAAGGCCATTCGCTGCGGGAATTCCTCGCCCAACTGCGCGGCAAACCATCCGCTGATCGCCGCGTCATAGGCAGCCGTGCGGGCATAGGCGGCGGCCGCGAATGAGCGCCGCATCGCAGCCGTGGTGCCGCCCGTTTCCATCACCGCCTGCATCTGCGTGGGCTCGGTCAGCACTGCCACATGCGCGTGGTTCTTGGCCGCGCTACGGATCATTGCCGGCCCACCGATATCGATGTTCTCGATGCAGTCATCAAACGCCGCACCGCGCGCGACAGTCGCCTCGAACGGGTACAGATTCACCGCCACCAGATCGATCGGCGCGATCGCGTGCTGCGCCATCTGCGCCAGGTGCGCCGCATCATCGCGCCGACCCAGGATGCCGCCATGTACCTGCGGCACCAGCGTCTTGACGCGGCCGTCCAGGATTTCCGGGAAGCCCGTGTGGTCGCTCACATCCTTCACCGGAATACCCGCCTCGCGCAGCGCCTTTGCCGTGCCGCCAGTGGACAAAATCTCCGCCCCATGCGCCGCCAGCCAGCGCCCAAATTCCAGCAGCCCCGTCTTGTCCGAAACGGAAATCAACGCTCGTCGGATCGGTAGAATTTCGCTCATTCGACAGTCACACTCTTCGCCAGGTTTCGGGGCTGGTCCACATCCGTGCCGCGCAGCACCGCGACATGATAAGCCAGCAATTGCACAGGTATGGCGTGCAATAACGGCGCCGCGAAGGGCGATACGGCGGGCAGCACCACCACGCGTTCAGCGAAGCGTCGCAGCACCACCGCACCCGCTTCGTCGGTGAAGGCCATGATGCGCCCGCCACGCGCGGCGGCTTCCTGCAGATTGCTGACGGTCTTCTCAAAAAGCGGCCCTGATGGCGCCAGCGAAATCACCGGCACCGCGTCATCGATCAGCGCGATGGGGCCGTGCTTCATCTCGCCCGCCGCATAGCCCTCGGCGTGGATATACGAAATTTCCTTCAGCTTCAGCGCGCCTTCCATGGCGATAGGGAACAGGTTCCCGCGGCCCAGGAACAGCACATCGCGCGCGCGCGTCACCTCATGCGCCAGCGCCTCGATCTCGTTCGCGCGCTCCAGAATGGCGGCGGCCAGGCGCGGCACTTCCAGCATCTCCGCGGTCAGGCGCATCGCGTCCTCGGGCGTGATCGTGCCGCGCGCGCGGCCCATGCCGATGGCCAGGCACGCCATCACCATCAACTGCGCCGTGAAGGCCTTGGTCGATGCCACGCCCACTTCCGGCCCGGCGGCGGTCAGCACCGCGCCATCGGCCAGGCGCGCCATGGAACTGTCGGGGACGTTCACGATGGCCAGCGTCTTCTGCGCGCTGTCCTTCAGCAGTTTCAACGCGGCCAGCGTGTCAGCGGTTTCGCCGGATTGCGACACCAGGATCGCGGCACCGCCGGGCGACAATGGCGGCTCGCGATACCGCCATTCGCTGGCGACGTCGGCCTCCACCGGAATGCGCGCCAGCTGTTCGATCCAGTATTTGCCGACCAGCCCCGCCAGGTACGCGCTGCCACAGGCCGTGATGGTCAGGCGCGGCACCGCAATGGGGTCGAAGGGCAGTGTGGGCAGCACGACGGAGCGCGCGCCAGGGTCGAGGTACTGATGCAGCGTGTCACCCAGCGCGGCCGGATGTTCGTGCAGTTCCTTCTCCATGAAGTGCCGGTGGTTGCCCTTTTCCACCAACGCCGCCGCTGGCCCCAGCGATTTGCGCGCACGCTGCACGGGGCGCCCATCCATGTCCATGAAGCGCGCGCCCTCGGGCGTCAGCACAACCCAATCGCCATCTTCCAGGTACGCGATGCTGCGCGCCAGCGGCCCCAGCGCCAACGCGTCATTGCCGATGAACATCTCGCCTTCGCCCCAGCCGATCGCGAGTGCGGGGCCATGCCGCGCGGCGATCAACAGGTCGGGCCGCTCGGCGAACAGGAAGGCCATGGCGAAGGCGCCATGCAGGCGCTTCAGCGCGGCCTGTGCGGCGGCTTCCGGCGCCATGCCCTGCTGCAGCAGCAGGTCCAGCAACTGCACCACGGTTTCGGTGTCGGTGTCCGAATGGAAGACCTGGCCGGCGGCTTCCAACTCCGTGCGCAGCTCGGAGAAATTCTCGATGATGCCGTTGTGCACGACAGCGACGCGGTCGGTCGCATGCGGATGCGCGTTGCGCTCCACCGGCGGGCCATGCGTGGCCCAGCGCGTGTGGCCGATGCCGGTCATACCGGGCAGCGCATCGGCCGCCAGCGATGCGGCGAGGTTGTCGAGCTTGCCCTCGGTGCGGCGGCGCGTGATGCGGCCGCCCACCAGCGTCGCCAGGCCCGCGCTGTCATAGCCGCGATATTCCAGCCGGCGCAGCGCGCCCAACATGCGCTCGGCGGCGGGTGCCGTGCCTATGACGCCCACGATGCCGCACATCAGCCTTTCCCCTTGAAGCCGCGCCCGGGCTTGTTCACCTGCCGGCCGCGCGCGAGTGCCAGCGTGTTGTCCGGCACGTCATCCGTGATGGTGCTGCCGGCGGCGATCCATGTGGCATCGCCCACACGCACCGGCGCAACGAATGCCGTGTTGCTGCCAACAAAACTGCGCGCGCCGATTTCAGTGCGGTGTTTCGCCACACCATCATAGTTGCAGGTGATGGTGCCGGCGCCGATGTTCGTCCCTTCGCCGATCGTAGCATCGCCTATGTAGCTCAGGTGATTCGCCTTCACCCCGCGACCCAGCGTTGCAGCCTTCAGCTCCACGAAATTGCCGACATGCGCGGCTTCGCCCACATCGGCGCCGGGGCGCAATCTTGCGTATGGCCCGACCATCGCGCCCGCGCGCACCACGCAGCCTTCCAGGTGGGAAAAGGCACGTATCACTGCGCCCGATTCCACCCGCACGCCGGCGCCGAACACCACATTGGGCTCCACCAACACATCCGCCGCCAGCACCGTATCTGCTGCGAAGAAAACAGTTTCGGGTGCAACCAACGTCGCGCCACCATCCATCGCGGCCATGCGCCAGCGCGCCTGCAATTCGGCTTCCGCCTGCGCCAGTTCGGCGCGGCTGTTGATGCCGCGTAATTCCGCTTCTGGCGCTTCCACCGCTACGCAGAGCTGGCCATCCGCAACGGCCAGGCCGACCACATCGGGCAGGTAGTATTCGCGGGCTGCATTGGCGTTGCCCACGGCATCCAGCCAGGGAAACAAACGCATGGCATCGGCGCAGATCACGCCGGCATTGCACAGGGTGACGGCGCGCTCAGCCTCGGTCGCGTCTTTCCATTCGACAACGCGCCGCACCGCGCCGGCGGCATTGGTCAGCACACGGCCATAGCGCGCGGGGTCGGTTGGGCGCATCGCCAGCAGCGCCAAGCCGGCGGCGGCGCGCGCGGCCAGCAAAGCGCGCATCGTTTCGGATCGGATCAGCGGGTTGTCGGCGTAGAGCACAGCGACATCGCCGACATATCCGGCCAGCGCGGGGGCTGCCATGCGCGCGGCATGCGCGGTGCCCAGGCGGTCATGCTGCACCACCACCGCGTGCGGCGCGGCCAACGCGGCCACAGCATCCATGCCCGGCCCGACAACGACCACGATGCGATCGAACACCTGTTCGGCGGCGGCAAGCAAGTGGCGCAGCATGGGGCGGCCGCCCAGCGGGTGCATCACCTTCGGCAGGGATGACCGCATGCGCGTGCCCATCCCGGCGGCGAGGATGATTGCGGCTGGCATTGCGCATCCGTGCCCCAAGCGGCCCGTGCCGCGCAAGCCCGGGCGCGGTCACGGAATATCTCGCCGCGCGTCAGGCGCTGGCGAGCACCGCCATCGTCGCATCGCCATGCAGCAGGTCGGTGGTCGCGCTGCCGAACACCACCTCCCGCAGCGGCGAATGGCGCAGGCAGCCCATGGTCAGCAGGCCGGCGCCGTTCTGGCGCGCGGTGTCGCACAACGCCGCCAGCACGGTGCGGCCGGCGCGCTGGATGGGCAGGTAGCCGGCGCGCAGCCCGTGGCGCAGCAGCAGGGCGGTGAAGGCCTCGCCCGAATCCGCCTGGCGCGGTTCCTTGTCGTCGGTCACGAAGACGACCAGCACGGATTCCGCTTTTTCGAGGAAGGGCATGGCGTTGTGCGCGGCGCGCACGGCCGCCGCACTGCCATCCCAGGCGATGGCGACGCGCTGCGGCTGCGCGGCGGAGGTGCCGGGCGACAGCACCAGCACGGGGCGGCCACTGTCGAAGATGGCGGCGTCGAGCAGCATGCGTTCGGCGGGGCTGGGGCGGGTGGAGACGGGCAGCGCGATGAGGTCGGAGACACGGCCCTGCGCCGCCAGTTCCGGCCCGATGCCTTGCGCGTAGCTGGTGCGGCCGCGGGTTTCGCATTGCACGTTCAGCCGCGCGGCTTCGGTCATGATGGCGGGTTCGGCGGGCGGTTCGCCGGTGGTGACCTCGGCCGCGAAGGCGAGTGCGGTGACGCGCGCGCAGAAGCTCTGCGCGACTGACAGCACGGCCGCGGCCTGCGTGGCGGCCTGCGGGCCTGGTTCGATATGGGTGGCGATGGTGGTGATGGGCATCAGCTTCCTCCGGCTTGCGCATACAGCCGAGCACGCCGGCTGGCGCATCACATTGAGGAGGATCAACCCGCCGTCAGGTTCCGCAGAAGGTTTGCAGCACGCGTTCCTCGCGGCGCGGGGGGGTGGCGTGGCGTTCGCGGCCGGGCTGGTCGTCGAAGGGGCGCGAGAGCACGTCCAGCAGCGTGTCCAGCGGGCGCGTGTCGCCCTGCGTGGCGGCGGTGAGGGCTTCTTCCACCAGGTGGTTGCGCGGGATGAAGGCGGGGTTGGTGGCGCGGATCAGCGCGGCGTCGGGGCCGGCGGCGCGCCAGCGGGCTGACCATTCGGCGAAGGCGGGGGCATCGCGCGCAGGGTCGTCCACCGCATCGGCCAGCGCGCGGAAGCTGTTGGTGAAATCGGCGCGGTGTTCGGCCAGCAATGCGAGGAAATCGCGCGCCAGATCGGGCGCGGGTTCGGCCAGGCCAAGCTTGCGCGCGAGGCCCGATTGGTAGGTGGCTTCGAACTGCGTGGGGAATTCCGCCAGCGCTTCCTGCGCGATGTCCACGGCGCGTTGTTCGTCGGCGTCGAGCAGTGGCAACAACGTTTCGGCGAAGCGCGCCAGGTTCCACTGGGCGATGCGCGGCTGGTTGCCGTAGGCGTAGCGGCCGCCATGGTCGATCGAGCTGAACACGGTGTCCGGGTGGTATTCGTCAAGGAAGGCGCAGGGGCCGTAGTCGATCGTCTCGCCGGAGATGGCGCAATTATCGGTGTTCATCACGCCATGGATGAAGCCGACCAGCAGCCATTGCGCGATGAGGCGCGCTTGCGCGGCGACGACGTGGCGGAACAGGCCGAGCGGGCCGTCGGCATCCGGGCAATGTCGCGCGCGCGCGTATTCGACGAGGGCGCGCACGGCATCGGTATCGCCGCGCGCGGCGAAGTATTGGAAGGTGCCGACGCGCAGGTGGCTGGCTGCGATGCGCGTCAGCACCGCACCCGGCAGCGCGTCATCCCGAAAAACATACTCGCCGGTGGTCGCGACAGCGAGCGAGCGCGTGGTGGGGATGCCAAGCGCCGCCATCGCCTCGGAGATGATGTATTCGCGCAGCATCGGGCCGATGGCGGCGCGGCCATCGCCGCCGCGTGACCATTCGGTGCGGCCGCTGCCCTTCAGCTGCATGTCGAAGCGCAGGCCGTCGGGGGTGATGATTTCGCCCAGCAGGATGGCGCGGCCGTCGCCCAGCTTCGGAGAAAAATTACCGAATTGGTGGCCGGAATAGGCTTGGGCCAGCGGTTCCGCGCCGTCGGGGACCAGGTTGCCGGCGAAGATGGCAGCACCTTCCGCGCCGGCTAGCGCGTCTGCGTCCAGGCCGAGTTCAGCGGCCAATGCGCGGTTCAGCCGCAGCAGCCCCGGC
Source organism: Alphaproteobacteria bacterium (assembly GCA_013298245.1). GTDB lineage: Bacteria > Pseudomonadota > Alphaproteobacteria > Acetobacterales > Acetobacteraceae > Rhodovarius. Next base: position 1,350 of record JAAFHD010000012.1, on the reverse strand, counting down.
GAGGCCACCGGCACCGGCGCCTGCCGCGTATAGAAGTGCTCGGGCAGGCGGGCGTAGCTGTTGTCGAAGGGGAAGCGGATCATCCGCACAAGATCGGATGGCCCGCGCCCGGGTTCAATGCGCGCGGCGCTGTGGCATGCCGCTGATCGGCCGCGCCTTGGTCTGCTGGTAGGCCAGGCGCTGGGCGCGCTGCATGGCGATGCTGGTGCGGCCCTGCATGCTGTGCAGGTCCTGCGGCAGGGCCGTGGCCTGGCCCACCACCAAGGTGGTGCGGGCCTGGGCCGGGGCGGCGATGCCGGCGGCGATCGCGATGGCGGCGATGGCGATGATCTGGCGCATGGTGATCTCCTGGGTTCGTGTTGGTGAACCCAGGTGTAGCGGCGGATCGACGATAGGCGTGAGGCAGCGTTTTCGATTTAAACGATAGATGAAATCTATCAATTTAACCGCAGCGCCTTGATGTGGTCGGGGCTGGGCGGCAGTTCGCCGCGTTCGACCTGCTGGACGATGCGCGTCAGCGCAGCGTTGGCCGGCGTGGCGATGCCCAGCGGCGCCGCTTTCTCCACCACCAGGCCGTTCAGGTATTCGATTTCCGTGCGGCGGCCCTTCACCATGTCCTGGCCCATGGAGGGGCGGTGCGCGCCGCCGCGGGCATTGGCTTCCTTCAGGCGGCGGGTGGCGTAGTCGTTGGCGGCTTCGGGGTCGCCCTCGCCGGCGCGGGCGATGATTTCGGGGTCGATGTGCAGGATGTCTTCCAGCACATAGCCCAGCGCCTGGCCGACGCGGATCGCCTCGCTGCCCAGGCGTGCGGTGAAGGCGCGCAGTTGGTCGTCGCGCACGATGTCGCCGCTGATCAGGCCGGTGCAGGCGGACATGCCATTGCCCATGCCGTTGGTGACCAGCTTGGACCAGCGCTCGCCCCACAGGTTGCTGGTGGTGGTGGCGCTGTCGGACAGGGCGCAAAGCCGTGCCACTTCCTGCGCGCGATCGGTGATGCGGCCATGTGGTTCGCCCACGCGATAGACGGTGTGCGCGGCACCGCCCTTGCCGGAATTGCGCTTGATCTGGCCGGGCACCATCAGTTCGACAGTGATCGAGGAAGCGATGACGCCAAGCGTGCGGCCCCAACCCAGCTGCGCCGCGATGGTCTCCTCGTTCATGCAGTTCTGCAGGGAGACGGCGAAGCCCGCGGGTGCGAGGTACTGCGCGATCAGCGCCGTGGCCCAGGGCGTGTCGTAGGACTTCATGGCGATGAAGGCGATGTCGATGGGGGCTTCCTTGGCCAGTTGCTGCGCGTCTGTGATGTGCAGGGCGCGGACCTTGGCGGTGAAGGGTTCGGCGTCGCGCAGA
>JAAFHD010000119.1:5059-9208 GCA_013298245.1 Alphaproteobacteria bacterium | reverse complement strand
CTACTGGCGACCACGCTGGCGTACCTGGCCACCAAGCGCGACACGCGCATCAAATCCGCCACCTATTTCGTCACGCTGACCGATTTCGAACAGCCCGGCGAACTGGGCGTCTTCATCGATGAGGAACAGCTCAAGGGGCTGGAGACCAAGATGAACAAGCGCGGCTTCCTGGAGGGGCGCGAAATGGCGACCACCTTCAACATGCTGCGCGCCAACGACCTGATCTGGTCCTTCGTGGTCAACAACTACCTGATGGGCCAGGACCCCTTCCCCTTCGACCTGCTCTACTGGAACGATGATTCCACGCGCATGCCGGCGAAGATGCACAGCTTCTATCTGCGTCGCATGTACCAGGCCAATGACCTGTGCAAGCAAGGTGCGATCGAACTGCTCAACACCAAGATCGACCTGCGCAAGATCAAGGTCCCCACCTACATGATCTCCACGCGTGAAGACCATATCGCGCCGTGGAAAAGCACCTATCGCGGCACGCAGCTCTACAGCGGCTCGGTGCGGTTCGTCCTCGCCGCATCCGGCCATATCGCCGGCGTGGTGAACCCGCCCGAGGGCGGCAAATACAGCCACTGGATCAACGAGAACCTGCCCGCCGATCCGGATGCATGGTTCGCCGGTGCCACCGAACTCGCCGGTTCCTGGTGGCCCGATTGGCACCGCTGGATCACCGCCGAGGACAAGGCCATGGTGCCCGCGCGCACGCCGGGCGAAGGCAAGCTGCCCGCGCTGGAAGACGCGCCCGGTTCCTATGTGCGGGCGATGGCGACGGAGTGATGGCGGTCAATCCTGGTGCCGGGGAAGACGCGCGGCGCGTGCAACGGCCGGCGTCCGACCCTTTCCTGTTCCGCCCCATCACCTGGCGGGGCGTGACGGCCAAGAACCGCATCATGCTCTCGCCGCTTTGCGAGTATTCCAGCACCGATGGCATGCCCAATGATTGGCACATGGTGCATCTGGGCGCGCGCGCCGTGGGTGGGGCTGGCATCATCTGCACCGAAGCCACGCATATCTCGCCCGAGGGCCGCATCACGCCGAACTGCCTGGGCCTGTGGAACACGGCGCAACGCGACGCGCTGGCCCGCATCGTGACTTTCATCGCAGCACAAGGTGCCGTGCCGGCGATCCAGCTCGCGCATGCCGGCCGCAAGGCATCGGTGCGCCGGCCCTGGGAAGGCTCCGGCCCCATCCCGATCGCCGAAGGCGGCTGGGAACCACTGGCGCCCAGCGCCCTGCCCTTCGCGCCGGCCAACAACATCCCCCGCGCGATGGACCGCCAGGACATGACGCGCGTCGCCGGTGAATTCGCCCGCGCCGCGCGCCTCTCGCGCGAAGCGGGTTTCAAGATCATCGAGCTGCATGCCGGCCATGGCTACCTGCTGCATGAATGGCTCTCGCCACTGTCCAACACGCGCGCCGATGAACATGGCGGGGCGTTGGAAAACCGCCTGCGCTACGTGCTGGAATGCGTCACCGCGGTGCGCAGCGAATGGCCCGATGATCTGCCGTTGTTCGTGCGCCTCTCCTGCGTCGATTGGGTCGATGGCGGCCTGACCGTGGAAGACGCCATCGCCATCTCCCGCGCGCTGGCCGCCACCGGCCAGGTGGACCTGATCGACTGCACCACCGGCGGCCTGGACCCGCGCCAGAAAATCCGCCCAAGCCCCGGCTACCAGGTGCCCTTCGCGGAGGCGGTGAAGCACCAGGCCGGCATCCCCACAGGTGCGGTCGGCATGATCAACACGCCCGACCTGGCAGAAGAAATCCTCGCCAACAACCGCGCCGACCTGATCATCATGGGCCGCAAGCTGATGGCGGAACCACACTGGCCGCTGCACGCCGCGCGCGCGCTGAACGCGCAAGCCGCCTGGCCGGTGCAATACGAACGGGCAGCGTTGACGTAGGCGCGCGCCGCACGGCACCCTCCTGCAAAACAGGAGGAAGCCATGAACACATCACCCGGCGCCATCGGCGGCGCGGCTGCCTGGACCGGCGCCGACATGGCGCGCCGCGATGACTGGATCATCCAGCTCTCGCCCACGGACCTGGCGGAACTGGACGCTGCCCTGCACGCGCACCAGGCCGCCGGCCGCGCGATGGCCGACATCACGCCCGCGACCTTCCAACTGCCCAGCCTCGCCCCCAAGCTGGCCAGCGTGCTGCGCGACCTGCTGCACGGCCGCGGCTTCGCGCTGCTGCGCGGCCTGGATGTGTCGCGCTACACGACCGAACAGGCCGCTACCATCTATCTCGGCGTCGGCGCGCATCTCGGCGGCTTCCGCAGCCAGAACGCCAAGGGCCATCTGCTGGGCCATGTGCGCGACCTCGGCCTGGACATCCGCAACCCCAAAGTCCGCTACTACCAGACCAACCGCGAACTGGAATTCCACACCGACAGCTGCGACATCGTGGGGCTCATCTGCCTGAAGACCGCGAAATCCGGCGGTGGCTCGCGCATCACCTCATCCGTCACGCTGCATGATGTGATGCACGCGCGCGCCCCCGCTTTGTGGCGCGCCCTGTTCAACCCGATGCCTACCGACCGCCGCGGCGAAATTCCGCCGGGCATGCTGCCCTGGTTCGAAATCCCGATCTTCAACTGGTTCGAAGGCGCGCTCTCGACCATCTACAGCGGCCAATACATCCGCTCCGCGCAAGAAAACTTCCCCGAAGCCCGCCGCCTCACGCCCGACGAAACGGCGGCCATCGACATGCTGGACGCGCTCGCCGAAGAGTTCGCACTCACCATGGAATTCCGCCCCGGCGACATGCAGTTCATCCACAATCACCAGATCCTGCACAGCCGCGCCGATTTCGAAGATTTTCCTGAGATCGAACGCCGCCGCCACCTCCTTCGCCTCTGGCTCGCCCCACGCGAAGCCCGCGCTTTGCCCCCCGTCTACGCCCAACGCTACGGCGACATCACTCCGGGCAATCGCGGTGGCATCGTGGTGCGCGACACCGTGCTGCATTTCAGCCTGGAACCGGCGTGATGCATCGCCGCCTGCTGCTGGCCACCCCCACCATCGCATTCGCGCAGCCCACACGCCCCATCCGCCTGGTGGTCCCCTTCGTCCCCGGCGGCATCGTCGACCAGCTGGGCCGCCTGCTGGCCGAGCCCATGGGCCGGCGCCTGGGCCAACCCGTCGTGGTGGAAAACCGCCCCGGCGCTGGTGGCAATGTGGCCACCCGCGCGGTCGCGCAAGCACGCGGCGATGCGCATCTTTTGCTGCTCGGCAGCACCGGCCCGCTGGTCGTCTCGCCACTGACGGAACCCGCCCTGGGCTACGACCCCGTCGCGGACCTGACCCCCATCACCCTGCTGAACGCCACCCCCCTGGTGCTGGTCGTCCGCCATGACAGCCCGCACCGCGACCTCGCCTCCCTGGTCACCGCCCTGCGCGCCCAGGGCCGCGAAATCCTCTACCCCACCCCCGGCGTCGGCAGCCCGCAGCTGCTGGCCCAGGAGGCCTTCCGCCAGGCCGCAGGCTTCCCCGCCGCCCCGGTCCATTACACCGGCAGCGCGCCCATCATGCTGGCCATCACCGCCGGCGAATTTCCCTTCACCATCGAAAACCTGGTCCTGGTCGGCCCGCAAATCCGCGCCGGCACCATGCGCGGCCTGGCCGTCACCAGCGCCACCCGCGCGCCCGCCCTGCCCGACATCCCGACCATGATCGAAGCGGGCTTCCCCGGCTTCACCGCCGGCGGCTGGTACGGCCTGCTGGCCCCCGCGGGCGTCCCCGAAGACGCCATCGCCCGCTTCCACACCGCCGCCGCCGAGACGCTCGCCGAACCCGACATCGCGCGGCGCATCACCGACATGGGGGCACCCCCCATCGCCGGCGGCCCGGCCGATTTCCGCCGCCATATGGAGGCCGAGACCGCCCGCTGGCGCGGCGTGTTGGCCCAGGCGCGATGAATTCACTGGACTTTATACGGTGGATATTCCTATATACAAGCCGCTGTTTTGACAACCGAATCCGCCCCGAACCGCTCCGGAATGCCGGCCGGTAAGATAGTAAGCGGGTAAGGCAGTAAGGAATTCCCACCCAAGCCGCGAATTTGTCGCAAGCCTGCGCTTACCGCCCCTTCGCCTGCGCCCAAGCCAGCCCCAACCCCGCCACAACAATCACC
>JAAFHD010000119.1:0-5049 GCA_013298245.1 Alphaproteobacteria bacterium | reverse complement strand
GTCCCCGCATCCGGCAGGCTGCCGAACATCAAAAACCCCACCGCCACCGCCGCCAACAACTGCAGATACTGAAACGGCGAGACCACATTCGCCGGCGCGAACCGCAGCGAATACCCCACCAGGTAATGCCCGATCGCCCCCAGCACCCCGATCGCCAGGAACAGCCCCGCATCCCCCAGGCTGCGCGGCGTCTCCCACACGAAGGGCAGCGCCATGGCCACCAGCACCGCACCCGCCAGCGGCGCCCACAGCGCCGATGTCTCCGGCGTATCGTAAGGTGCGACCATCCGCGTCAGGATCTGATACACTGCATATGCGCTGGCTGAGACCACCACCAACAGGCTGGCCGGGTGAAACACCTCGCCCCCCGGCCGGATCACCACCAGCACGCCCACAAACCCCGCGACCATCGCAGCAACGCGCAGCCAGGTGGTTCGCTCGCGCAGCATCGGCCAGGCCAACAACGCGACAATGATCGGCGCCGTCAGCGAAATCGCCGAGGCCTTGGCCAGCGGAATAAAAGTGACCGCATAGAAGAAGCACAAATTGGACGTTGTCAGCATCCCCGCGCGCCCCAACTGCAACCCCGGCCTTCGCGTCCGCAACACCCCCACGCCAAAGCGCGGCATGAACAGCGCGGCCAGAAACACCATATGCACCGCGGCCCGCGTCCAGCTGACCTGCACGGACGAATAGCTCTCGCCCAACAGCTTCGCCGTGCCGCCCATCACGCTGAAGAACAGCCCGGCGGCACACATGCACAAAATGCCCAGCAGCATGTTGCGCGGCGAGGCCGCGATATGTCCTGGCGCCACGCTCAACGCCTCGCCGCGCGCACAGCCGCGATGATCGCGCGGGCCAATGCCGTGCCAAAAATCGCCTCCACCGTCTCCGGCAAACGCAGCCGCCAATTGGGTCTTTCGCGATCCGTGCCCGGCAAATTCACCGCCCGCCGCGCGCCCGCCAAATCCTCCGCCTGCACCAGCAACAACGCGGACGGCGCGCCCGCCACATACGCATGCACCGCCGCCGCAATCGCCGGCCAGTCCTCCGCCGCAATACCCACCGCCGCCATCAGCGCCGCGCGTTCCGCCGCCCGATCATCATCCACACCAAGCCCCAGCGCGCGACGCTCCTCGATATCCGAACCCTCCCACCAACCCCGCAACGTCGGCAGGTCATGCGTCGCCACACAGGCCGCCGCGCGCGCCGGCCACTGTGCCGGCGGCAAGCCCGCCTGGAACGGCAACACCCGATAGGACAACACATCCGATGCATCCAAGGCTGGCTGCAGGCCTTCCGGCACAGTGCCCAGATCCTCGCCCACCACCAGACACTGCGCGCGCTCCGACGCCAGCCGCAGCACCGCCAGCATCGCCTCCCGCGGCTGGCGCAGATAGGCACCGGCTGCACCTGGCGCGCCATCCGGCACCAAAAACAGCCGCTGCACGCCCATCACATGGTCCACCCGCAGCGCCGCCGCGTGGCGCATATTCGCGGCCAACAGCGCCGCAAATTGCCCGGGCGCCGCATCCGGCACGGGCGCCGGCAGCCCCCAGACCTGCCCCTCCGGCCCCAGCGGATCCGGCGGCGCGCCCAGCGAAAACCCCGAGAGAAAACCACTCGGCTGCGACCAGCTCTCCGCCCCATCCGGATGCGCGCCCACCGCCAAATCCCTATACAACCGCCCCGCGCTGGCGCCGAGTTGTTCATCGGCAACACCCTGCATCCACGCATGGAAACGCACCGCATCGGGATGCGCCGCGACAAAACCCGCCACGCCATGATCCTGCGCGTGCCGCAGCCCATCGGGCCAATGGTCAGTGCGCCCGAGATGTTCCGCGATGGCATGATGCGTGGCGAAATCCAGCAACGCCCCCGTCGGCATCGGCGCCACATCATGCGGGAAGCGCCCCCACAGCGCCGCACGTTTCGCAGCCCACACCGCCGGGTAATCGACCACCGCCGCATCGCCCGCCGGCAACCCCGGCACATCGATCAGCGCGGGTTCCAGAAACCGGCGATCGCTTGCCTGATAGGGACTCGCGCGCTCCCGCCCCACCGGCATCAGCGCATGCGGCGGCGATATGCCGGTCAGCCAGGCACCCTGCCCTTCGGCACGCGCGGAAAACGCCGCCAGCGCCGCGTAATCACCAATGCCCGCATCGCCCGCGCGCCGCAGCGCATAGAGCTGCGCCATCACCCCAAACCCGCGCCGCGCCGGCAGGTGGCAACGCGGCGGCGCGCTGATCAGCAACGCGACATGCGTGCCCCAATGCAGCCGGTGCAACCCGAGCGGCAGCGCCGGCAGCGCGATGCGCCGATGCGGGTGATGCGTGCCGTCATGCGCGATGGTGATGCCGCGCTCGCCATCCTCCGCGCGCACCGGCACATCCCAATGCGTGCCGTCCTCCAGCGCGATGTGCAGCGCGAAGGCATCCGGCGCGCCGTGCAACAGCACATGGCCAGGTGCGACGACATGCGCCGGCATCGCGCTTACGCCAGGTTCCGGCAAGGCGGCCAGCAATGCGCGCAAGGTCGGCACCGGCACCTCATGCGACTGGCCCTGCACATCCCACCAGCGCGTCTCGACGCCGGCGGCATCGGCCAGGTGGCGCAACGTGTCGTCATCCATGCTCTGCGCGCGCGGGGTTTCGGCCAGCAGCAATGCGGCGCGCGCGGGCAGCCGCGCGGTCGTGGCCTGGCCTTCGGTGCTGTCGGCCAGCAGCGTCCAGCGGTGCCCGGCACGGGGTGCAGGCAGGCGCAATGGCAGTGTGTCCGCGCCCGCATTGAGCACGACAGCGACGCGGTCATCGCCCTCGGCAAAGATGGCCACGATCGCCTGCTCTGCCGCCCAATCCACCGCGTCGCCGGATGGATGCTGCCAGGCGACATCGGGCGCCGCGCCAGGTGCCGCGACGCCGGTCAGATGCGACGCCGCATGCAGCGCCGGATGCGCGCGCCGCGCCGCCACCAACCGCGCGGTGAAGTGCCGCAGCCCCGCATCGGCGGCCGACCAATCCAGCCAGGTGGTCGCGTTGTCCTGCGCGTAGGCGTTGTTGTTGCCGCGTTGCGAGCGGCCGAGTTCATCGCCCATTGCCAGCATCGGCGTGCCGCGTGCGGCCAGCAGCGTCAGCAGCAAGGCGCGCGCATCGGCCGCACGGCGGGCCAGGATGGCCGCGTCATCGCTCGGCCCTTCGGCGCCATTGTTCCAGGCGATTTCGTGGCCGTGCCCGTCGCGGTTGTCCTCTCCATTCGCGTGGTTGCGGCGCGTGGTGAAGGCCAGCGTGTCGGCGAGCGTAAAACCGTCATGGGCGGCGATGTAGTTCAGGCTGTCGGTCGCGGGGCGGCCGGCGAACACATCGGCGCTGCCGGCCAGGCGCGTCGCGGCCGCACCCAGCATCGCCGCATCACCACGCCAGAAGCGGCGGACATCATCGCGGAAACGGTCATTCCATTCCGGCCAGCCGGCGGGGAATTCGCCCAGGTGATAGCCGCCGATATCCCATGGCTCGGCGATGATCAGCAGGCGGCGCAGCAGCGGGTCCTGGCGCATCGCCAGCAGCAGTGGGGCGTCGCGTTCGAAGCCGCGCGCGGTCCGGCCGAGTGTGGCCGCCAGATCCAGGCGGAAGCCCGCGCAACCGGTCTGCGATGCCCAGTGGCGCAGGGCGTCCATCGCGAGCCGCATGGGCCAGGGCTGGTCCAGCGCCAGCGTGTTGCCGGTGCCGGCATCATTGGCCAGCACGCCATCGCGCATGCGGTACCAATGCGCCTCGCCCAACCCGCGCAGCGACAGTGTCGGGCCTTGCGCATCGCTCTCGCCACTGTGGTTCAGCACCACGTCGAAGATGGTGCCGATGCCCGCGGCGGCCAGCGCCGCGACAGCCGCGCGCACCTCCGCCATGCCGCCAGGTGCCAGGCGCGGATCGGGCGCCAGGAACGCCACCGGATTATAGCCCCAGTGGTTGCTCAGCCCGAGCGGCGGCAGGTGTCGTTCATCCACCCAGGCGGCGGCGGGCATCACCTGCACATGCGTGATGCCAAGCGCCACCAGATGCGCGATGGCCGCCGGATGCGCGAGGCCGGCGAAGGTGCCGCGCAACGCTGGCGGCACATCCGGGTGCAGCTTGGTGAAGCCGCGCACATGCAGCTCGTAGATCACCGCGGGGCCTGCGGGTGCGAAGGTTGCGGCGGGTGGCAGCGGCGCTTCCACCAACGCCTTCGCGGTGTGCGGGCCGCTGTCCTCGCCTGGCACGAATTGCGAGGCGTGCAGCGCTATCGGCGCCGCCATCCGCCGCGCCCAGGGGTCGATCAACAGTTTTTCGGCGTTGTCACCACGCAGCCCATACAGCGCGCCGGGCGCCAAGCCTGGGATCACATCATGGAACACATCGCCGATTCGATGCCGCAGCGCATGCCGCGTCTCGCGCGCGCCGTCGAACACACAGAAATCCAGGCGCGACAGGCCCGGCGCCGGGATCGCCACCCGCACGCCGCCGTCGACCGGCGAGACGCCCAGATCATCCATCTGCCAGCGCGCGGAAGACGGCGGCATAGCGCGCGGCGGAGGGCGCCCAGGAGACATCGCCGCGCATTGCATTGGCCTGCAGCGCGCGCCAGGTTTCGGGGGCGCGATAGGCGGCGGCGGCGCGGGTGATGGCCTCGCCCAGCAGTTCCGCGCTGCCGGGCGCGCAGGCGAAGCCGGTGCCCCAGCCTTGCGACAAGGCGGCCGCGTTGGCGTCCACCACGGTGTCGGCCAGGCCGCCGACGCGCGCGACCACGGGCAGCGCGCCATAGCGCAGCGCGCACAGCTGCGCGAGGCCGCAGGGTTCGAAGCGGCTTGGCACCAGCACAGCGTCGGCGCCGCCATAGATCAGGCGCGCGAGGCCTTCATCGAAGCCGATACGCGTGCCGATCCGGCCAGGGTTGGCGGCGCCGGCGCCGGCGCAGCGTTCGGCCAGCGCGGCCTCTCCGGCGCCCAGGATCGCGAGCTGCCCGCCTGCGGCGAAAATGGCCGGGATCGCCTCCAGCATCAGGTCCACGCCCTTC
>JAAFHD010000118.1 GCA_013298245.1 Alphaproteobacteria bacterium | reverse complement strand
TTCATGCCGCTCACCACCTGGCTCGCCGCGCAAGGCCAGACTATCACCGCAGAGGGCTTCCCGCCCGACATGCCGATCGACTGGCCCACAGGCTGCTCGCCCTGGCGCTTCGATCGCCAGGCCAGCTGGCGGCTGACCAACACAGATGGCTCACACCACATCCCGGACTGGGTGCAGACCGCGATCCAACACGCAGACGCAGAGCACCAGCCGCAGCATGTCGCCAACCGGGTCACCACGGCCGTCATCGGGGGTACCGCCATGGCAGCCAGCGCCAGCAGCGTCGGCAGTCTCGCGCGCACATGGATCAACATGATCGGTGGTGGGCGACGGGCCTGACGCGGCAACGCCTGCCCTACGACAAGCACCCTATGGGACATGACCGCGCCATACCGGCGCGGTCACGCTACCTCTCGCTCCACCAATCCGGCCACCTGACCTTGTGCGGTATCCTGGTCGCATCGACGACCGTCCTCTGCTCCTCGGGTGACAGCCGCCGATTGCCAAGCCGGGCGATGGCCGCCTCCACCAACCACGGCTCCAACAACACCCTGGCCGAGGGGCGCGCGCGGCTCGACCGGCACCGCCGGGATGACGTCGTCGTCGGGATCATCGCTACCCTTGAGGATCACGTCAATCTCGCCGGTCAAGGGGGGGTCGATATCGACATCAAGGCTCGCCAGCACGCCGAGCTCGGTCCGCAGGATTTTCAAATCCCAGCCGGCATTGAGCGCGATCTTGTTGTCGGCGATCAGCAAGGCCCGACGTTGCGCGTCGCTCAGTCCTCCAGGACGATGAAGGGCACCTCTGCCAGCCCGAGCGCGCGCGCCGCCAGCAACCGGCCATGGCCAGCAATGACCTGCCAGTCGGGGCCGGCGAGGATCGGATTGGTGAAACCGAAAGCCTCGATCGATGCCTTGATCTGATCGATCTGCCGCTTGGAATACGTCCGCGCATTGCGCGGATCGGGCGTCAGGCTGCCAGGCGGCCGGTAGATGATCGCGAGCTTTCGAGACACGGGCTACCAATCCTGCGATGTTGAATACAGGTCTATATACTGGGGTCGTTGCCCCACTCGGCCATTTTGCACGCTTTTTTCCAATTCGGCTGGACTTCCGAGCAAAAACAAGCATGTGTCATCACACGCCCGGCTTCCGGGCCTGTCCCGGTAGCGGCGGAAACACCCGCCGCAGCAACCGGAGACCAATCCCCATGCCTTCTCATCGCAAGACCACGCCTGCCCTACGCACGCCGGTGCGGTCGCCCGTCGCCGCTGGCTCGTCCAGCAAGCGCCGCTCGGGCGGGACCATGCAACCAGCATCAACGTCGCCGCCGGCCACAGTGCAGCCGCTATCCCGGCTCGCGACCATTATCTTGCACCTGCAAAACCCCGCCGGCGCCAGCATCGATGAGCTCTGCGCGGCCACCGGTTGGCAGCAGCACTCGATCCGCGGCGCGCTGGCTGGCGCGGTGAAGCACAAGGGGCACATCGTCACATCCGCCAAGAAGGACGGCACGCGCCGCTACCGGATCAGCAGCGCGCCGTGAGGGGGTCACCCAGCATCGCGAGCGAGGTTCGAGAGCTGGACGCTCTCGACCTCGAGGGGGTGCGCGCTGTCTGGCGCCAGCACTTCGGACTGGCGCCAAAACTGCGATCGGTCGAGATCCTGCGCCTCATGCTCGCTTGGCGCTTGCAGGCCAAGGCCCAGCAGGGTCTCGACCCCGCAACGCGTCGGGCGCTTGATCAAGCTGCCACCCGGCAACGTCAAGGGCGCCAATACGGGATCGGCGCCGTGCTGCGCCGCGAATGGCAAGGAACGACGGTCGAGGCCATCGTCGAGGCCGATGGCTTTCGCCACGCCGGCACGCTCTATCCGAGCCTGTCGGCCATCGCCGAGGCGGTGACCGGTACGCGATGGAGCGGCCCCCGGTTCTTTGGGATCCGGGACAAAGGCCGATAATTGCGGCCATGCTGTCCATCCGATGAAACGCGCGGCCATCTACACCCGCAAGAGCTCCGAGGAGGGCCTCCACCAAGCCTTCAACAGCCTCGATGCGCAGCGCGACGCCTGTGCTGCCTATATCCGGAGCCAGAAGGCCGAGGGCTGGCGGCCGGTGGCGACGCCATACGATGACGGGGGATACTCGGGCGGCTCCATGGAACGCCCCGGCCTGAAGGCTCTGCTGGCCGACATCGCGGCCACGCGCATCGACATCGTGGTCGTCTACAAGATCGACCGCCTGACCCGCTCGCTGGCCGATTTCGCGCGCATGGTCGAGTTGTTCGACCGACACCAGGTCAGCTTTGTCTCGGTGACGCAGTCCTTCAACACCACGAGCTCGATGGGCAGGCTCACGCTCAATGTGCTGCTGTCGTTCGCGCAGTTCGAGCGCGAGGTCACAGGCGAACGGATCCGCGACAAGATCGCGGCCTCCAAGGCGCGCGGGATGTGGATGGGGGGGACCTTGCCGTTGGGCTACGATCGCCCGGCCGCCGGCACCCGCAGGCTGCTGGTGAACGAGGCGGAGGCCGCGGTTGTGCGCGAGATCTTCGCGACCTATCTGGCGCTCGGTTCCGTCCATGCGCTCGAGCGGGATTTGGCCCGGCGTGGTATTCGCAGCAAGATGTCCATCAGCAGGCGAGGCGTCGCGCGTGGCGGTGTGGCCTTCAGCCGCGGGGCGCTGTTTCATCTGCTCAAGAACCGGCTCTATCTCGGCGAGATCGTGCACAAGGGACAAAGGCACTCCGGGCTGCATGCAGCGATCATTGACCAGGCGACATTCGACGCGGTGCAGGCCAGATTGGCCGGCCAGACCAGGCGCGGCGGCAGCCACCGGGGCGGCAAGGCGTCGTCGGCGCTGACCGGCCGGATCTTTGATGGTGATAGCCAGCCGATGTCACCGACCTTTGCCTATGGCCAGCACGGCGCGCTCTATCGCTACTACGTCTCGTCATCGCTCCAGCGGGGCAAAGCGGCGGCCGCTGACGATCCGCTGCCGCGGAGGGTTTCTGCCACGGCCATCGAGGCCTTTATCGAGGAACGCATCGCCCCTTTGCTCGCGCATCAGGTGGGCAGGGTCGAACAACGACGAGCATTGGATTGCGTCACGCGGGTGGATGTCCATGCCGGGCGCGTTGCGGTCACCGTGAAGGGCCTTGACATCGACATCGCGCGGACGCGTCTCACCAATGGCGACACGATCATCGTTGATCCAGCCGATCCCGCCATCGGGACGCTGACATTGGCATTTGCGATCTCGACCAGGCGCGGCAGGACAGAGATCATCGCGGGGCCAAAGACCGGGCCGCAGCTTGATCGGGTCCTGATCCGCGCGCTCCGCGCTGCCCACATCATGTTGCGCCGCGACGCAAAGGGTATGCCCATCCTTGATGCGGCGCCAAAGTCGCCGCGCAGCCATCGCATCCTGCGGTTGGCCTTCCTGGCGCCGCAGATCCAGGCGGCGATCCTGGCAGGAACGCAGCCGCCGGGTGTCACGCTCGCCAGTTTGATCGATGGCCCGATGCCGACGCTGTGGAGCGACCAGATGCAGATGGTCGGGCTGATGCCGGCTGCGGCCTGACAGCGATCGCAGCAGCGATGTGCGTGTCGCCTGCTATCCTGGTCAGCGCGCCTGTTACGGTGCAACATCACCCTTGTTCAGGCGCTTGCATCGCCTGATCCGTACCAAAACAGGAAAGCTGTTTTTATGCTGCGCAAGACATTGAAAAAGCGACGCAATCCAACGGCGGCAATGGGCTTGCACAGCAGAATGCCTGCTGCAAGCCTGTTATTTGAACGAAATTCCCTGTCCTGAATGATAACAGGCGAAACTCACCCTCCATCAACACGGCCTGAGACTGACGGGACAAGCGCGCCGGAATGGCGGCCAGAAGGCCGGCAACAGAGGCGCGTAGAATGGGATTGGACGGCCAAAGGCTCGCACATGCCGAGGCTTGCACGGCACCCCTCAAAACCGAGACCAATTGAGGGGGTGCATGGCGGACAGGGTGGGATTCGAACCCACGGTAGGCTTGCACCTACTTCGGTTTTCGAGACCGACGCGATCGACCACTCCGCCACCTGTCCTGGTCGCGCACCCCATACAGGCGGCGCGCGCGACACGCAACGTGGTTCAGGCGCCCGCCATCACCATGCCGTCAATGCGGATGGTGGGCGCATCCGTGCCACGCCGGAACACCAGGTCATTGGCCGGCACCATGCGCAGGAACATCTCTGTCAGGCGGCCGGCGATGGTGATTTCGCTGACCGGTTCGGCCAGCGCGCCGTCGCGGATCATGAAGCCGGCGGCACCCCGGCTGTAGTCGCCGGTCACGGGGTTCACGCCCATGCCGATCATCTCGGTCACGAACAGCCCTTCGCGGATATCGGCCATGAGCGCGGCGGGCGTCAGCGTGCCGGGCGCGAGCCACAAATTGGTGGAGGCAGGCCCGGGCGGCCCTCCCGTGCCGCGGCTTGCGTGCCCGGTGGAACGCAGCCCCAATTGCCGCGCGCTGCGCCAGTCCAGCACCCAGGACTGCAGCACGCCGTCTTCCACCAGCGCCAGCGGCGCGCAGGCCGTGCCCTCACCGTCGAAGGGGCGCGAGCGCAGGCCGCGCGGGCGCGTCGCGTCGTCCATCACGCGCAGGCCGGGGGCCAGCACCGGCTTGCCCATGCTGTCCTTCAGGAAGGACGTGCCACGCGCCACGGCGGCGCCGTTGATGGCGCTGGAAAGATGGCCGAGCAGGCTGCCGGCCACGCGCGGATGGAACACCACGGGCAAGGTCGCGGTGGTGGGGCGGCGCGCGTGCAGCCGCGCAACGGCCTGTTCGCCGGCGCGGCGGCCGAGTGCGGCGGCGTCATCCAGATCGGCCAGGTGCACGGCGGTCGCGTAGTCGTAGTCGCGCTCCATCGCGGTGCCCTGCCCCGCCAGTGCGGTGGCGGACACGCTGTGCGAAGTGCGCGCCCATTCCGCGCCGAACCCGCGCGAGGTCGCCAGCGCCACGCGGTTGCGCTGCCAGCCGGCCTCGGCGCCTTCCGTATTGGTGACACCGCGGATGGCAAGCGCTGCTTCCTCGGCCGTCGCGGCGCGCGTGACCAGCGCATCGGCACTGGGTTCGGTCGCGTCCTCCAGGTCCAGCGCGAGCGCTGGCAGCGCCACGGCTTCGGGGATGGCGGCGAAGGCGTCCTCGGGCACGACGCGCGCCATGGCGACGGCGCGTTCGGCGAGTGCCGCGAAACCTGCCGGGTCGGAGCGCGTGGAGGACACGCTGGCGCTGCGCGCGCCCACGAACACACGCAGGCCGAGATCAAGTGATTCAGCGCGCTCCAGATGTTCAAGCTTGCCCAGGCGCCGTTGCACCGACAGCGAAGCGCTCTCCACCAGCAGCGCATCGGCGGCATCGGCGCCTGCGCGCCGCGCCGCATCCACAAGCGCGGAAAGCCGATCCAGCCGGTTCATGCCGCGAGTTTCTCGGTGATGTGCGCAAGGCCCGGCACTTGGTCCGCCGGGCCCATCGTGGCCAGTGTAGGCGCGCCACGGAACAGTTTCGCCGCCAAGCCCTGCACGTCATCGATGGTGACGGCGGCGATCTTGGCCTTTGTTTCCTCCGTCGGGATGACGCGGCCATGCACCTGCAGCTGGCGCGCCAATTGTTCGCAGCGCGAGCCGGTGGATTCGAGCGACATCAGCAGCGATGCGCGCAGCTGCGCCTTGGCGCGGGCCAGTTCATCGGCGGTGATGTCGTGCTGCACGCGGCGCAGTTCTTCGAGGGTAACGGGGACGAGTTCGGCCGCTTCCTTCTCGCCGGTGCCGGCGTAGATGGCGAAGAGGCCTGAGTCCGCGAAGGGCTGCGCGTAGGAGTAGATGGAATAGACCAGGCCGCGCTTCTCGCGGATTTCCTGGAACAGGCGGGAGGACATGCCGCCACCCAGAATGGTCGAGAGCAGCATCAGCGCATGGCTGTGCTGGTGGCGGAAGGGCAGCGCTTCGAAGCCCAGCACCAGATGCACCTGGTCGAGGTCGCGCGCTTCGCGGAACTCGCCGCCGGAGTAGCGCGCGGCTTCGGCGCTGTCGGGCGCGACCACGGGCAGGTCCGCGAAATGGCGGCGCGCCAGTTCCACCACAGCGTCATGTTCCACCGCGCCCGCGGCGGCGACGACCATGTTCGTCGGGCCGTAGTTGCGGCGCATATAGCCGGTCAGCGCGTCGCGCGGCATCGCCTTGATGATGTCCTCGGTGCCGAGCGTGGGCCGGCCCATCGGCTGCGTCGCATAGGCGGTGCTTTGGAAATGGTCGAAGACGATGTCGTCGGGCGTGTCATTCGCCTGGCCGATTTCCTGCAGGATCACGCCGCGTTCGCGTTCCAATTCCTCCGGGATGAAGGTGGAATGGCACAGGATGTCGCCGATGATGTCGGCCGCCAGCGCCACATCCTCCTTCAGCACCTTGCAGTAATAGGCGGTGTTTTCGCGCGCGGTGTAGGCGTTCATCTGCCCGCCCACGTCTTCCATTTCGCGCGCGATGGCCGCGGCATCGCGCTTCGTCGTGCCCTTGAAGGCCATGTGTTCGAGGAAGTGCGAGGCGCCGTTCTCGGCCGCCGTTTCATGCCGCGTGCCGGCGGCGATGTACGCGCCGAAGGAGATGGTCTCCACGCGCGGCATCGCCTCAGTGACGATGGTCAGGCCAGAGTCCAGGCGGGTGACGCGGATCGGTTCTTCAGACATGCATTTCCTGACGAAGTCGCAGAGCGAGGACGGGATCGTCCGTGGTGATCGATGAAGGTGCCATGGCGAAGCTGGCGCGCAAACTCGCCTGATCATCGGCGCGCCAGATATTGGTGGTGCCGTGGGTGGCTTCCAGCAGGCGCGGCAGGTTCTTTGTGTCGTAACCGAAGCCCACGCCGTTGCAGCCGAGCATGGCGGCCAGCGCGTTCAGCGTCCAACCCGAATGCCAGCCGAGAAAGGCGGGGCCGATCAGAAAATCCTTGTCGGGGAAGCGCGATTCCAGCAACGCGGCGGGCATGAAGGACATCAAGCGCACGCGGGCAGGGATGCGCGAGAGCTCCTCCATCACCGTCGCCAACAGGCGCGGGTCGAAGCGCTTGTCGTGGTTTTCCTTGATCTCAAGGCGCAGCAGTTTGCCGGTGCGCGCCACAAGTTCCAGCAGCACGGAGAGGCGCGGGATGCCTTCATCGGTGCCCTTGATGCGGATGCGCGACAAGGCATCGGCGCTGTGCGCGGCAAGCGGGCCGGTGGCGTCCGTCATGCGGTCCAGGGTCGGGTCGTGATGCACCATCGCGACACCATCGGCAGAGAGATGCACGTCGCATTCCAGTTCCTCGATGGGCAGTGCCGCCGCTTCGCGGAAGGCGCGCAGGCTGTTCTCAGGCCACAGCAGCGCGCCGCCGCGATGGGCGCAGATCGCGATCACGCCGCATTCCTGCGCGCATGCGCCCGCACCAGGCCCTGCACTTGCGTCACGTCATTCGGCAGCACCGTGAAGCGTTCCGGCCGTTCATAGAGGTCCGCCAGATGCGGCGGCAGCGCGGGTGCTTCGCCCAAGGCCTCGCGCACCGCATCGGGGAATTTCGCAGGATGCGCCGTGGCCGCGATGATCACGGGCATGCCCGCATCCTCGGGCGCATACGCCCGCGCGCCCGCGATGCCGATGGCGGTATGCGGGTCGGCGATGTAGCCAGCCTCCGTGCGCACGCGGCGCATTTCGGCAATCGTGCCGGCATCATCTAGCCGGAAGCCACGGAACCGCGCCGTGGCAGCGCGCCATGCCGCATCAGGAACGGGCATGCGCCCTTCGGTGCGGAAGCGCTGCATCTGCTCCGCCGTCGCCGCCGCATCGCGCCCCAGCAATTCAAACAACAGCCGCTCGAAATTCGAACTCACCTGGATGTCCATTGATGGCGAGAGCGACGGCTCCACCGCGCGCATCGTCATGTCATTCGCATCGAGCCACCGGGCCAGGATGTCGTTGCGATTGGCGCCGACGATGAAGTGCTCGATCGGCAGCCCCATCCGCATCGCGCCATAGGCCGCCAGCACATTGCCGAAATTGCCCGACGGCACGGAGACCGCGACCGGCCTATCGGGCGCGCCCAGCGCCAGCGCCGCCGCCGCATAATACGGAATCTGCGCCGCAATCCGCGCCCAGTTGATGGAATTGACCGCGGCCAGCTTCATCTCGTGGCGGAACGGCGCGTCGTTGAACATCGCCTTCACCGCGTCCTGGCAGTCATCGAAGCTGCCCTGCATCGCGATGTTCGACACGTTGGGCGAGAGCACCGTCGTCATCTGCCGGCGCTGCACTTCGCTGGTGCGGCCTTCCGGGTGAAGGATGATGATGTCCACCGCCGCGCGGTCGCGGCATGCCTCGATCGCCGCACTTCCGGTATCGCCGCTGGTCGCGCCCACGATGGTGATACGCTGGCCGCTGCGGGCCAGCACATGGTCGAACAGGCGCCCCAGCAATTGCAGCGCCAGGTCCTTGAACGCCAGCGTCGGGCCGTGGAACAGCTCCAGCGAAAACGCGCGATGGTCCAGCTGCACCAGCGGCACCACGGCGGCATGCGCGAAGCGGCCATAGGCGTCGTGGCACATCGCGCGCAGTTCGGATTCGCTGACCGCATCGCCGGTGAAGCGCGCGATGATGCGCGCGGCCAAATCCGCGTAAGGCAACGCGCGCATCGCACGCCATTCATCCGCAGAAAATTGCGGCCAAGTCTCGGGCATGAACAGCCCGCCGTCTTCGGCCAGGCCCGCCAACAGCACGCCTTCGAAATCACGCGGAGCGGCGCCGCCGCGGGTGGAGATGTAGCGCATGGTCTCAGTCCAGATATCGGGCGGTCAGATGCGCCTGGAAGTCGCTGGGGTCCAGGGGCTTGCCGGTGGCGGCGCGCAGCAAATCCTGGAAGCCAAGGCGCGAGCCAGCCCCATGCACATGCGCGCGCAGCCAGCCCAGCAAGGGTGCTGCATCGCCCTGCCCCAACGCGTCATCCAGGCCCGGCACGGCGGCACGCGCCGCGCGCATCAGCTGCGCGGCCGCCATCGCACCCAGCGTGTAGGACGGGAAATATCCGAAGGCGCCGTCATACCAATGGATATCCTGCAGCACGCCGCGCGCATCATCGGGCGGCGTGATGCCAAGCAGCGCGTGCAACCCCTCGTTCCACGCGGCGGGCAGATCGGCCACCTGGATATCACCCGCGATCAGTGCCTGTTCCAGCC
>JAAFHD010000117.1 GCA_013298245.1 Alphaproteobacteria bacterium | reverse complement strand
GGCCGCGATGAACCCACCATTGTTGGTGCCCATGACGGAGGGCTTCACCTCCCGGTCGGAGGCACCGGACTGGATGACGAAATCCGACGTGACCGCGGCGCCGGTCGCGCTGAACACCCGGCCCAGCACATTGGAATTGGTCGGCACCACCTCGTCATCGACGAAGGCGAAGACGATGTTGCCGTTCTCCAGTTCCGCCAACGCCACATCGGTCTGGTTGCCGGTGGCGGTCTCGTTCACGCCGAATTCGGCGGCGATGCTGGTGAAGCTGTAGCTGATGGTGACGGCCATGGCGGGGCCTCCTGGGCGGCGCACGCATGGTGGCGCTGTTGCAGGCAAAGGCAAGCGCTGCGATCACGCCTCGCGCGGGCGTGATGCGATGCGGTCAGACGAACACGACATCCGCGGCGGTGATGCCGGTCACGCCGTTCAGCAGGATGCTGTTGCCGCCGAAGCCCAGCAGCAGCCATCCACCCTGCATGCCCTGCGTAAGCTGCCCGAAGGCCGTCACGCCCGACGCCGCGCTGAACACCAGCTTGTCGCCTTGCGCCGTGGCGAAATCCCAGATGATGTCCTGGCCCCAGGCCGCTTCCACGAAGCGGAACTGGTCGCCGCCGCCAAAGCCCTGCATCTGGTCGCCGCCGGTGCCACCCGTAAAACTGTCGCCGAAGTTCGAACCATACAGGATGTCGTTGCCACCAAACCCCGCCAGCACGCTGCCTGCCGTCGGGTTCGCCACCATGTTTTCCCCGGACGAAGACCCGTTCAGGACAGTCGCCGTGCCCGCCAGATAGGCCACCTCCAGGTTGGCAGCGAAAGCGCCGCCGCTGGCCGGCAGCACGTAGTTGTCCACGGTGATATAGGCCGTGTCGTAGCCGCCACCGGCCAGTTCCACGATCACATCGCCCAGGTCGTTGACCACGAAGATATCCACGCCATTGCCGCCGATCATGCTGTCGGCACCCGCACCGCCGCGGAAGATGTCATTGCCCTCACCGCCGGTCAGCGTGTCGGCGAAGGCGCTGCCCCACAGCACGTCGTCACCGCCCGAACCGTCGAGGGCACTGCCCACCAGCAGGCCCGCATTCGCCACCAGCTGTTCGTTGGTGCCGCTGCCCGTGACCGATGCGGCGCTGCCGAACATCCGCACGATCTCGATCTCAAGGCCATTGGTCCAGCCGGAGACGCCGACCCAGGAGGTGTCCTCGCCATTCGCGGCACTTTCGACCGTGATGTCGCCCAGATCATTCACCACGTAATGGTCGTTGCCCGAGGCGCCCAGCATGCTGTCATCGCCCGCGCCGCCATAGATGGAATCCGATTCGGCATAGCCAACCAGCGTGTCATTGCCGATGCCGCCGAACAGCGCATCCGCGCCATCCGCGCCGGCCACCACGTCATTGCCCTCATCGCCCGACAGCGTGTCGCCATCGCTGGACCCGTTGGGCGCCGCCTCGGTGTTGCCGAAGATGCTGTCATCGCCGTCGCCACCATTGATCAGGTCACGCCCGGCCGCGCCCTGCAGCGTGTCGTTCTGCAAGCCGCCATCCAGCGCGTCGTTGCCGGTGCCGCCGGAAATGCTGTCGGCCTGCGTGGTGCCGGTGATCGTGTCCGCGCCCGTGCCGCCATTGATGACCATGCGGTCTGCGGTCCAGGCATCGAAGGTGAAGGCGCCGGCGTCGAAGGTGCCGTTGGCGTTGTTGATGGTGACGATGTCGAGGCCGGCATTGTTGCCCCTGATGAACAGCGCGGCTGCAATGCCCGTCGCGCTGAACTGGCCGGCGTCGAGCAGGACGGCGTTCCCCACGCCGTTGAGCACCAGCATTTCGATCGACGTCGTGCCCGAGGATTGGAACAGCACCTTGGAGAGGTCGATCGTCCCGGCGAAGTTCACGACGATGCGGTCCGTCTGGCCGCCGCCGTCAACCACCTCGGGCGCGAACTCGCTGAAGACCAGGTCGTTCGCGCTGGCGTAGGTGAAATAATCGGCGTCGTCGCCGCCGACCAGGCTGTCCGCGCCCGCGCCGCCGACCAGAATGTCTTCGCCCAGCCCACCGATCAGCGTGTCGTCGCCGCCGCCGCCGAACAGATCATCATCGTCGCCATTACCGCTGATGCTGTCACGCTGCACGGTGCCCGTGAGCGTGTCCTGCCCCGTGCCGCCATTGATGTCGATGCGGTCGCCGGCCGCGTTCCAGGAAATGTGGAAGCCGAACTGGCTGGCGTTGAACGCCCCGTTGGCATTGTTGATCACGACGACATCGCCAGGTGTCGCCACCAGGCTGCGAATGGTCAGCGCGGTGGAGATAGCCGTCGTGCCGAACTGGCTCGCATCCAGGGTCACGACGTGGTTCTGACCGCCGAGGAGCAGCCGCTCGATCGAGGTCGTGCCGACCGACTGGAAGGTGATGCCTGTCAGGTTGGACGCGCCGCCGGTGCCGACGCGCATCGTGTCGCCATCACCGCCATTATCGGTGCCGCCATCGATCGTATCGCCCGCACTGTCCAACGCGTTGCTGAAAGTGAAAGTGTCGTTCCCCGCATCGCCGACCATGCTGTCGACGCCTGCGTCCATCGTCAGCGTGTCATCGCCAATCCCGCCATCGAGCAGATCATTGCCCAGGCCGCCGGTCAGCTGGTCGTTGCCGCTGCCGCCGAAGATGCGATCAGTCTCGGTGCTGCCCGTGATGGTGTCATTCGTCGTGCCGCCGTTGATGATGATGCGGTTGCTCGACGCGACCCAGGTGTTGAAGGTGAAGGCGCTGGCGGAGAAGGCGCCGTTCACGTTGTTGATGGTCAGGTCGGCCGCAACGCCCGGGCCTTCGAGACGCAGCGCGGTCGAAACGCCCGTGTTGCTGAACTGGTCGGCGCGGAAGATCGCGCCACCACCGAACACAGCGCCAAACCTCAAGCCCTCGATCGAGGTTGTCCCGGTCGAGGCGATGGTGGCGGTCGAAAAATCCATCGGGCCGGGACCCGCGCCCACCAGAAGGATGTCCAGCCCGCCCTCCTGCGTGCCGCCATCGATCGTGTCGCCGGTCAGATCGGCCTGGCTGGTGTAGTTGAATTGCTCGGCTTCGGACCCGCCACTGAGACTGTCATTGCCAGCACCGCCTTCCAGCAAATCAAAGCCAGCACCGCCCTCCAGCGTGTCGTTGCCCTGGCCGCCCTGCAGATCGTCCGCGCCGCCATTGCCAATGATGAAGTTCGCGCCTGCGGTCCCGATGATGGTGTCGTCGCCATTCCCCAGGATGGCGTTTTCGAAATTCACCGCGGTCTCGGTCGGCACGAAGCCGACGAAGGTGACGACGCCGGTCGTCATGTTCCAGCTGGTGCCGCCGTTGAAATGCGTGAGGGTATGGGTGTCGATGCCGTTGCCGCCGTCCAGCGAATCGAAGCCGTTGCCGCCGCCGATCAGGTCATTGTTGTCGCCGCCGTTGATCGTGTCGTTGGCGTCACCGCCGATGATGGTGTCATCACCGCCCAGGCCGTTGATCAGGTCGCCGCTGCCATCGGTCAATTGCCCGGCCGTGCCGCCGGTGAAGCCGCTGAGCGTGCCATTGGTCGCGTTGGCGGTATTGGCATTGCCGTCGCCGGTGAATGTGGTCATGGGTGCCTCTTGCCTGGGTGATGCCGCGCCGGACGATCACCGGTGAGACAATCGTTACCTCATTCTTGCCTATGAATTGCGCCCGCCGACAAGGTGTTTGCTCGGGCGAAGCGCGGGCATGCGGTGTATGGCGCCCCGCACACGTTTTTGTGTGCCAAACGATGCTGTGCCCGCAGGGGTGATAACGGTGCATCCAGGCGCTGCGGCCAGGCGTATGCACTGCATGCTGCCCTGGTTGATCCGCCTTGCTGCCATCGTGCCCATCACCGCCGGCCTGGCCGGCGCGCTGACCGGCGCTGGCTTCCTGGGCGAACCCGCGGGTGCCGCCACCGGCAGCCACATGCGCTACCTGTCTGGCCTGTTGCTGGGCATCGGCCTGGCGGCGCTGTGGTGCGCCGCCGATTGGCCGCGCCGGCGCGATGGCTTTGGGTTGCTGTGTGTGTTGGTCACGCTGGGTGGCGCCGCGCGCGCCCTGGGCTGGGTGCTGGATGGCGCGCCACCTTGGCCGCATCGGTTGGCGCTGGTGATGGAACTGGGCGTGGTGCCGGTGCTGTGGTGGGCTACGAGAGCAACGACCAAAACATCCTGATACTCGTCACCACCAAAAACACCGCGAAGCACCGCTTCAGCAACAACGGCGGAATGCTATGCGCCAGCGCCACCCCCCAAGGTGTCGCTATGATCGACCCCGGCACGATCAACGCAAACCCCACCAGGTTCACCCAGCCCCAGGAAAACATCGGCCGCCCTTCCGCGCCCAGCCCCGCGACAATCAGGATCAACGTCGCCGGTATCGCGATCACCAACCCGAAGGCGGACGCCGTCGCCACCGCGGAGCGCATCGGCGTGCCAAAAGCCGCCAGCACCGGCACGCCCACCGTGCCGCCGCCAATGCCCATCATCGCGCTGATCGTGCCAATACCGCCGCCAATCGCCTGCCGCGCCACACCGCCTGGCATCCCATCCCGCACGCGGAAATCCACGCTGGTCAGCCCCATGTTCAGCGCCACCAGCAAGGCCACCGTCGCGAAGACCAAGGTCAGCCCCGGCCCCTTCACCACAATCGCCAACACGGTGCCCAGCACCACGCCCACCAGCATCGCCGGCGCCAGGCTTTTCAGCATGGGCACATCCATCGCGCCCTTCTGGAAATGCTTCCGCGCCGAGACGATCGACGTCGGAATAATGGTCGATAGCGACGTCGCCACCGCCACCTTCATGTGCAGTTCTTCCGGCACGCCGAACCACGGCAAAATATAGAACAGCAGCGGCACGATCACGATGCCGCCGCCGACGCCAAACAACCCTGCCAACAGCCCCGACACCAGGCCCGTCACGCCCATCGCCGCCGCCAGCAGCGACAGCCACACCACATCATCCATCACGAAAAACCCAAGCCCCTGAAGCGGCGTCGATAATCGCCACCCCGCCCCCTGCCCACCCACCAGCGTGCAGGTCAGGGCTGCGTGAACTGGCTGTCATGCCTTTGCGGCTGGCGCGCGACCGCGAAAACGCTCATTACGCACGCAATGTTCCCGCCCCTTCCCGCCCCGATCGCCGCAGCATTGGCTGCGCGCGAATACGCAAGCCCCACCCCCGTGCAAGCCGCCGTGCTGGAAGCACCGGTGGGGATCGACCTGTTGGTCTCCGCCAAGACGGGGTCCGGCAAGACCGTCGCCTTCGGCCTTGGCATCGCGCCCGACCTGCTCGGCGGCGAGGCCTTCATGCCCCGCGCCGCCGCACCCTTGGCTTTGGCGATAGCGCCCACCCGCGAATTGGCGCTGCAAGTCGCCACCGAATTGCGCTGGCTCTACGCCGAAGCCCGCGGGATCATCGCCACCTGCGTGGGCGGCATGGACCCCATCGCCGAACGCCGCGTGCTGCAACGCGGCACGCATATCGTCGTCGGCACGCCTGGCCGTCTGCGCGACCACATCGAACGCGGCAACCTGGACCTCTCGGCGTTGCGCGCCGTCGTGCTGGATGAAGCCGACGAGATGCTGGACATGGGTTTTCGGGAAGAACTCGAAGCCATCCTGGACGCCGCACCGCCCCACCGCCGCACGCTGATGTTCAGCGCCACCGTGCCCAAGCCCATCGCCGAACTGGCGCGCCGCTACCAGAAGGATGCGCTGCGTATCGCCGTCTCCACCGGCGGCGAACAACATGGCGATATTTCCCACCAGGCGACGCTGGTAGCACCCCAGGACATGGAACGCGCCGTGGTCAACGCGCTGCGCCTGCTGGACCCGCCCTTGGCGATGGTCTTCGCCGGCACGCGCGCGGAAGTGTCTCGCCTGTCCGGCAGCCTGGTCGAACGCGGTTTTTCCACCGTCGCACTCTCGGGCGAAATGTCGCAATCCGAACGCAACCGCGCGCTGTCCATGCTGCGCGACGGCCGCGCGCGGGTGTGCGTCGCGACCGACGTCGCCGCCCGCGGCCTTGACCTGCCGGACCTGGCGCTGGTCATCCATTCCGACCTGCCGCGCGACCCGGAAACGCTGACCCACCGCTCCGGCCGCACCGGCCGCGCCGGGCGCAAGGGCACATCCCTGATGGTGGTGCCGCTGCCCAAGCGCCGCATCGCCGAACGCCTGCTGACGGCCGCGCGCATCAACGCCGCCTGGGTGCCCGCGCCCGACGCCGAAGCGGTGCGCGCGCGCGATTCCGAACGCCTGCTGGAACGCGCCCGCGCCATGCTGGCCGAACCCGCCGAGGACACCGACACCGCATTGGCGCAACAGCTGGACAGCGCGCCCGAAGCCCTGGCCGCCGTGCTGTTCCGCCTGCTGCGCGCCCCCCTGCCCGCGCCCGAGGAGCTGGCCGATATCTCCCCCCGCCCGCAGGAACGCGCCGCCCCGCGCGTGCAGGGCGGCGCCGTATGGTTCCATTGCGATGTGGGCCGCCAGGATGGCGCCGACCCGAAATGGCTGCTGCCCTTCCTGTGCCGGCGCGGCCATGTGTCGCGCGATGCCATCGGCAGCATCCGCATCCTGGCGCGCGAAACCCAGTTCGAAGTGGCGGCCGATGCCGCGCAACGCTTCCTGGAAGCCGCCAACCGCGCCGAGGGCAAGGATGCCGAAGTGCGCGTGGAACCCATGCAGGCCCTGCCGCGCGCAGCACCGCCCCCGGCGCCAGCGCCGGCCCGCGCCTGGGACGGCCCGCAGAAACCCCGCAAGCGCTACCCCCCCAACGCAGGCGCCGCCGGCCGGCCGCCATCTGGCGGGCCGAACCGGCGGCCGAAGTAACCCGCCTCAGCAGGTGATGCGGATCGTCTGCGCCACCTGCGCCGGGGTGGGTGCCCCGCTGCCGCTCGGGCTGTGGGACTGGAAGTAGCCCAGCGAAATCTGCTCAGAGGCCCAGGCATTCAGGTGGCGCAGCCGGTGCTGGTCGGGCCGGCCATGCAGGTCGTGGCGGCCCACTTGCAGCTTGTAGTTCACCCTCTGGCCGGTGGCATTGCGCAGCGGCAGGAAGAACTCCACCCGGGCAGAGGACCCGTTGCTGGTCACCGTCTGGTACACATTGTCCGCCACCAGGCGGCCACCGCAGAACTGGGTGCTGCTGGCCTGGGCGGGGGCGGTCCGGGATGGCCCGCCCTGATGAGAGGATATTGCCGGAGACCGACGATAGGCGTGAGACCGCAAAAACTATCTTGTCGATAGAAACAGTCTATCCACCAAACACCACCTGGTGCATCAACCGCCCCGGTAGCAGCGTGAAGGCCCCGGTGATGACCAAGGCGCCCAAAAACATCCCGATCATCGACCAGCGATGCGTGGTGATGCGCCCGCGCCTGGCGTGCAGCACCGCCACCGGCAGCGAAACCAGCACATAGATCGAAATCAGGTGAATCCACGAAAACCCGTGCGGCCTGATCCCGAAGGATGACAGCGCGATCGCCATCATCAGCCCGACCCAGGCATAGCCCATGGCCCGGTGTCGCCCGCCGCCCTTGGGCAGTGCGAATTGCACCAGCCCCAGCAGTAGGGCCGAAAACGCCGCGGTGGCGTGGATTTGCACCAGCATGGGCGCGTGCAGGAAGCTTTGCATGCGCCCAATGTGAATGTGTTTTACATACGCGTCAAGTCGTTTCGTCCACCGCTTCCACCACCGGCCCCAGCTTCTCGCCCGCCGCCAGCAGCGCCGCGTTCAGCTGCTGCTGGCTGCACAGGCCCAGGATCACGGGGTCGCGCGGCTTGATGTTGGCGGTGTTCCAGTGGGACTTGTCCCGGATTTTCTGGATGGTGTCCTTCGTCGTGCCCAGCAGCTTGCCGATCACGCTGTCGGGCAGCGCGGGGTGGTTGCGCAGCAGCCAGGCAATGCCGTCCGGCCGGTCATTGCGCTTGGAAACAGGGGTGTAGCGCGCGCCCTTGCCCTTGGGCTTGGGCAGTTCGATCGCGCTGCGCAGCAGTTGCAGCCGGGCCGAGGGGTCGGCCTCGCAGCGGGTGATATCGTCGCGCGTGATCTGGCTGTTCTTCACCGGGTCGTAGCCGACGATGCCTTGCGCCACCTCACCATCCGCGATGGCCTGGATTTCCAGCGGGTGCATTTCGACGAATTCGCCGACCTGCTCGAAGGTCAGAGAGGTGTTTTCGATCAACCAGACGGCCGTGGCTTTCGGCATCAACACTTGCGTCATCGCGGGTTCCTCAATCATCGCGGCGCGCCTGGCGCCACGGGGAACCGCGGCCCGCGCCGGCACGCCCGGGCACGGGGGTGCAGGCCAAGGGCCCACACCAGTCCCACTACATATAGCGGCGCGGTGGCGCCGGGTCAA
The DNA here is from genome assembly GCA_013298245.1 of Alphaproteobacteria bacterium. GTDB lineage: Bacteria > Pseudomonadota > Alphaproteobacteria > Acetobacterales > Acetobacteraceae > Rhodovarius. Next base: position 855 of record JAAFHD010000117.1, on the reverse strand, counting down.
AGTGGTTGCCGCCCCACCACCGCCGCCGATATGCTGCCCGCCGGAGGAACCCCCATGTCCCGCTTCATCCTGGCCGCGCTGCTGGCGCTGGCCGTGCCTACCTGGGCGCAGCCCAGCCCGACTGTGCGGGAAATCCCGCCGCCAGGTGCGGTGATCTACATCGGCAATAGTTTCTTTTACTACAACAACGGCATCAGCGGGCAGGTCGTGGGCTTGCAGCGCGCGGCAGGGTTGCAGCCGTTCCGCTCGACGCTGGTGGGCATCGGCGGGTCGGGTTTTGATTGGCATGATGTGAACAGCTATTTCCGGCCCGGCGCGATCGGCCGCTATAGTTTCAACCAGAACAATGACGTGGTGCTGAACCCGCCGCGCACGCCCTTGTTCGACGTCGCGATCATGATGGATTGCAGCCAGTGCCCGATCCATCCGGCGCTCAGCCCCGTCTTCCATGAATTCGCGCGGCGCCATAGTGAAACTGTGCGCAGCCATGGCGCGCAGCCAGTGTTTTTCATGTCCTGGGCCAATAAGAACCGCCCGCAAATGACCGCGCAACTGGCCGAGGCCTATACCACCGCCGGCAATGCCAATAACGCGCTGGTCATCCCGGCGGGGCTGGCCTTCGCGCGCGCCATGGCCGAACGGCCCGAGGTGGATCTGCACCACCCCGACCTGCGGCACCCGAGCCTGGCCGGCACTTACCTGGCCGCCGCGACCACTTTCGCGGCGCTGCTGGGCCGCTCGCCGGAGGGCAACAGCTTCCGCGCCGGGCTGGACGCGGAGACGGCGGCGTTTTTGCAGCGCATCGCCTGGGACACCGTGCGGGAATATCTGGGGACGCGGCGCGCAGCGAACTGA
>JAAFHD010000116.1 GCA_013298245.1 Alphaproteobacteria bacterium | reverse complement strand
GGTGCCGGTGGTGGCGCGGGTGGAGCTCGGCCTGCTCAAGGGCATCGAGCGGCAGAAGGACATCATCATGGGCAACACGCTGCGTTTCGCGCAGGGGCTGCCCGCCAACAACGCCATGCTGTGGGGCGCGCGGGGGACGGGCAAATCCTCGCTGGTGAAGGCCGCGCATGCGGCGGCGAATGAAGCGCTGCCGGCGGCGCTGGCGCTGATCGAAATCCAGCGCGAGGACATCGTGACGTTGCCCGAATTGCTGAACGTGCTGCGCGCGAGCCGCCGGCGCATCCTGGTGTTCTGCGACGACCTGTCCTTTGAACGCGAAGACGCCGACTACAAGGCGCTGAAATCGGTGCTGGATGGCGGCATCGAGGGCCGCCCCGCCAACGTCCTGTTCTACGCCACCTCCAACCGCCGCCACCTCATGCCGCGCGACATGATCGAGAACGAAACCCGCGGCGCCATCCATGGCCAGGAGGCGGTGGAGGAAAAGGTCTCGCTGTCCGACCGCTTCGGCCTCTGGATCGGCTTCCACAACACAGACCAGGACACCTTCTTCGCCATGATCGAGGGCTATGCGGCGGCGCTGTCGCTGCCGATCGACCAGGAGGCGTTGCGCAAGGGCGCGGTCGAATGGTCCGTCACCCGCGGCGCGCGGTCTGGGCGCGTCGCCTGGCAATACATCCAGGATTTGGCGGGGCGGCTTGGCGTGCAGGCGTGATGCATCATCGGCCCAGCCTTGCAACGGCATCGGCAGCATCGATTGGTCAGGCCCGCCCATGCGCCGCATCCTGCGCGCAGCACAAGGAGCCACACCATGAGAAGCCTCGCACTGATCGCCCTTCTCGCCCTGCCCGGCCTCGCCCAGGCGCAGACCATCCCGGCCAATTGCCAAGGCGTGCTGGAATTCTCCAACTGGCGGGTCGTGGCCGGTTCCGGCCAGGTGACCGTGCGCAACACCAGCACCACGCAGTCGGTGCTGCTCAACGCCCGGTTCGTCGCGCAAGGCACGCAAACGGTCGGCGTCAACTTCATGCCGACCGTCACACAGGTGGTGAACCTGGGCCCGGTGCCGCCAGGGACTTCGCCGAACCGGCTGTCCAGCAACACAACCCGCCAGTGCAGCGCGGGCATGGCAGTGGGTGTCTTCCCAGGCGGGCCGGTCCGCTGATCCACGCGCGCGGCCGGGGTGCTGCGTGATCCAGCCCGCCCAGAAACGCGGCCGGCGCTTCCTGAACCCCGATGGCGGTGCCGCCGGCCAGCCGCTGTGGCAGGTCGCGCGCATGCTGGCGGAAGGGCGCGGCACGCCGTGGCCCGCGCAGGTGCCAGTGCGCCACACGCCGCTGCCCACTCCCGCACCCGGCCAGGTCGCCATCACCATGGTCGGCCACGCCACCTGCCTGATCCGCACGCCCGAGGTCACGCTGCTGACCGACCCCATCTGGTCCGAACGCGCTTCGCCTTTCTCCTTCTCGGGGCCGAAGCGCGTGCGCGCGCCCGGCATCGCCTGGGAGGACCTGCCGCGCATCGACGCGGTGCTGGTCAGCCACGCGCATTACGACCACATGGACCGCGCCAGCTTGCAGCGCCTCTGGGCGCGCGACCGGCCCATGATGGTGACCGGCCTTGGCAATGCGGCGCGCTTCGCCCGCTGGGGCATGCCGGGCGCGGTGGAGCTGGATTGGGGCCAGGACGCCGCACTGCCCGCGGGCGGCCGCGCCACCTTCATCCCCATGCGGCACTTCGCGGCGCGCGGCGTGCATGACCAGGGGCATACGCTGTGGGGCGGTTTTTCGGTTGTGCTGCCCTGCGGGTTCCGGCTGTGCTTCGTGGCCGATACCGCCTGGGGCGGGCACCTGGATGTGATCGGCCAGGCGCTGGGGCCGTTCGATGCCGCGCTGGTGCCGATCGGCGCCTATGAACCGCGCTGGTTCATGCAGGCCGTGCACATCACGCCAGAGGAAGCGGTGGCGGCGCACCACGCCTTGCGCGCACGCACCAGCCTGGCCATCCATCACGGCGTGTTCAAGCTGACGCAGGAAGCGATTGATGAACCCGCCACGCGCCTTGTGGCGGCGCGTGGCGAGGCGGATTTCCGCGCGCCGCAAGTGGGCGAGACGGTGGTGTTCTAGCTACCCCTCGACCGGCCCGCGGCCGCCCTGGATCATCGCCAGGAATTCCCGGCGCGTCGCCGGATTGTCGCGGAATTCGCCCAGCATCCGGGACGTCACCATGGTGACACCCGGCTTGTGGATGCCGCGCGTGGTCATGCACTGGTGTGCTGCTTCGATCACCACGGCGATGCCCTTGGGCTGCAGCACGGCCTCGATCGTGTTGGCGATCTGCGCCGTCAGTTTTTCCTGGATCTGCAGGCGTTTGGCGTAGATTTCCATGACGCGCGCGAGCTTCGAGATGCCCACCACCCGGCCATTCGGCAGGTAGGCGATGTGGCACTTGCCGATGATCGGCACCATGTGGTGCTCGCAATGCGATTCCATGCGGATGTCGCGCAGCACGACCATTTCGTCGTAGCCATCGGTTTCCTCGAAGGACCGTGCCAGCAGCTCGACCGGGTCGGTCTGGTAGCCGGCGAAGAATTCCTCATAGGCGCGGGCGACGCGGGCGGGGGTGTCCACCAGGCCCTCGCGGTCCGGGTCGTCACCGGCCCAGAGCAGCAGGGTGCGGACGGCGGCTTCCGCCTCGGCGCGGGAGGGGCGGGCGATGGCACCAGGTGCCAAGCGGTGCGGCAGTGTGATCTCGTTCATGGTGTCCGGGCTGGCAATCCGTGGCGCGCCGGCGCGGCCAAGCGCCGCTCCGTATCACCACCGGCCAGAGTTGGTTACGAAACCAAAACCCGCAAGGGTTGTCTCAAACCCCCTGCGTCAACTCCGGCGTTGCCATGGGGCTTTCCGCCTGCGGCAGGCGGGCGCGCACGAAGGTCAGCACGGCCTCGGCACCCAGGCCGCTGGGCAGGTTGGTCAGCGCGATGCCGCCGCCGAAGCGCAGCATGATGGACCGGCACAAGGGCAGGCCCAAGCCGGTCCCTTTTGTGGCGGATTTGGTGGTGAAGAAGGGGTCGAAGACGCGTTCCAGCGCTTCGCCGGGCACGCCACCGCCGGTGTCGCTGACCAGCAGGCGCATTTCATGCGCTTCGACGCCGGGCTCGCCCTGAATGATGATGCGGCGCGGGCCGGCTTCCTGGGTGATGATGGCGTCGCGCGCGTTCTGCAACAGGTTCACGATCACCTGTTCGACCAGCACGGGCTGGCCGCGCACCGGCGCCAGGCCCGGGTCCACGCGCAGTTCCACCTCGATATTGGCTTCCCGCAGCGCGCCTGACATCAAGCCCATCGCGCCGCGCGCGGCGGCGGCGAGCGAGACGGGTTCCAGCACCGCTGCCTCCAGCCGCGCGAAGCTGCGCAGTTGGGACGCGATCACCTTCGCCCGTTCGGCCTGGGTCGCTATCCGGCGCAGGCGGTTCAGTGCCTCAGGAATACCTGCCGCGCCTTCCTCCAGCGCTTCCATGGCGTTTTCGGCGGCCAGCGACATCACGGCCAAGGGCTGGTTCAGTTCATGCGCCAGGCCCGCGGCCATGGCACCACGCGCGGCGACGCGGCTGGCGCTGTCGGCTTGTGCGGCCAGTTCACGTTCGCGCGTGACATCCGCGAGGCACCCCAGCACATCCAGATGCGTCGGGTGGCGGGCGACCACCTTGGCGGTCTCGCGCAGCCACATCCAAGTGCCGTCGGGGCGGCGCAGGCGGTATTCCACCTGGGCCTCGCGCATCGGTTCCTCGCCGGGTGCCAGCGGTTGCGCCAGGCGCTCCAGCAGCGGCAGGCCGGCGGGGTAGCTGCCCCAGTCGATGGTGCGCTGCCAGCGCGCGACATCCTGGAAGACCTGGGTTTCCCAGCCGGTCACCTGGCGCAGTGTGGAGTTCACGGCGGTGATGCGCACCATGGGTTCGGCATCCGGCATCAGCCGCGCGGCATAGGCGACGGTGGGCAGGCCTTCGATCAGATTGGCCGGCGGCGGGATGGGCACGGGCAGTGGTGTGTAGTCGCGCACGGGCGGGACCACTTCGCTGCGCAACAGCGTGGGCGCGGCCAAGGTGGGCGAGGCCAGTGCGGGCGCGGCCAGTGCGGGCGCGGCCAGTGCGGGGATGGCCAAGGCAGGGGCCGATATTGCGGGAACCACCAATGTCTCCGGCGCGGTGGCGGGTGAGGCCTCGACTGCCACCTGCGCTTCGTCATCGTCAGTGCGCAGCAGCCGGCCGAACAGCCACAGCAGCGCGAAGATCACCAGGCAGGACAAGGCCCCAGCCAGGCCATAGACCACCAGGGCAATGCGCGAGGGCGTGATGCCGCCCTGCGGGTCCTCGATGCTGGCCAGCACCACCAGGTCGAAGCCGTTCACCTGGGCGCTGCCGAAGGCGGTGGCGAGGTTGGCCGTGCCGTCGCGGCGCGTCAGGCTGCGCTCGCCGGTCGCACCGGGGGCGGTGTCGGGCAGCAGGGCGGGGTCCAGGCGGGGCGTGGTTTGCGCGGTGGCGGTGTTGCGCCCGCGCGCGATCAGCGTGCCGTCGCTGTGGAACAGTGCCACCTGCGCGTCACCGGGGGCGACCGTGCTGGGCAGGCTTTGCGCGAAACGCAGCGGTTCCAGCACCGCCAGCGCCACGCCATTGAAGACGCCGCCCGCGCCCAGGATGGGCTGCGTCAGCACCAGGAGCCCGCCGCCCCCCGGCCCGCTGAAGCGCGACAGCACCGGCGCCATCCGCCCGAAGCGATGCGCCATGAAGAAATCCGCGTTGCCAAGCCAGGTGCCGACCACGCCCGGCTGGCTTTGCCAGGCGATGCCGCCGGTGGCGTCGGTCACGGCCAGGGCGCGGATGCCGTCCTGCCCGCGGCGCGCAATGCCCGAGAGTGTCTGTTCAATCGCTTCGATGTCCGCCCGCGCATTGCGCGTGATGGCGCTGGCGCGCGTTTGCATCAGGGCCAATGCGCGGTCGGCCGGTTCCAGCGCGCGGGGGATAGCGTCGCGCCCCTGGCGGGCGGCCATCATGGCGCGGGTTTGCGTGCTGTATTCGCGCTCTGTGTTTTCGGCGCGGATGATGTCGAGTGCGATGGACCAGGTCAGGACCAGCGCGGCGGTGCCGACAATGCTGGCCAGCAACAGCAACAGCCGGCTGCCGGCATGGCTTCGCTTGGCGCCGCGCAGGGTATCCCCTGGGCGGTCCTGGTGCTTCTCGATGATATGCGGCCTGCCCAAAGGCTCATCCCCCCCGGCGATGCGCGGTCGTTCAAAACTGCGCGATGCGGAAGTGATTCGCTACCTGTCGATTCCGGATGGCTATTCAGCGCGCATGCGCGCGTCCCGCTATTCCGCCCGCATGCGCGCGTCCCGCGCGACCGCAGCCCAGCGTGGCGCCTGCGCGGTGATCCAGGCGGAAAGGGCCGCGCCGTCACCGGCCTCGGCCACCACGCCCAAGGCTTCGATGCGCGCGCGTTGGGCGGCGAAGACCTCGCGCCCCAGCGTGACCCAGGCTGCGCGGGCGGCATCGGGCGTGCCGCGCGGCGCCCACAGGCCGATGGCGAAGCGGATGTCGAAGCCGGGCAGGCCGGCCTCGGACAGCGTGGGCACATCGGGCAGGGCGGGGTCGCGCGCGGTGCCGGACGTCGCGATGGCGCGCACCAGGCCTTCGCGGATGAATTGCGGCCCGCCGCCGATCGCGAGGATACCGACCGGCACGCGGCCGGCGACCAGTTCGGCCACCGCCTGGGCATTGCCGCGCAGCGGCACGTGTTCCAGCCGGTCAGGGGCCAGGCCAAGCCGGATGCGCAGCGCCTCCATCGCCAGATGCCCGGGGCTGCCCGCACCGGCCGAGGCATAGAGCAGTCCCTGTGCCTGCGCCGCGCGGGTGAAGCCGGCCAGGTCGGTGATGCCGGAGGAGGGATGTGCCAGCAGTGCGAGCGGGAATGTGCCGATCAATGCCACGGGTTCCAGCGCCGCCGGCTCGAAGCCGAGGTTCGGATAGACATGCGGGTTGACGGTGAAGGTGGGGTCGATGGTGGCCAGCAGCGTGCGCCCATCGGGCCGCGCGCGGGCCACGAAGGCGGCGGCGATATTGCCATTGGCGCCGGCACGGTTTTCCACCACCGTCGCACCCAAGGGGCTGCGCTGCGCGGCATCCGCCAGCAGGCGGCAGGTGGCGTCCACCGCCGCCCCCGGCGGGAAGGCCGCGACCAGCCGGTTGGGATCGGATTGCGCGAGTGCTGGTGTGGCGGCCAGGCCAGCCAGAAGCGTGCGGCGGTGCATGTTCAATCCTCCCATCGGTGCTTATCGTCGCGCTGACCAAGGGGGAAAGACATGGCGCGCAACGTGCTGTTCATCATGGCCGACCAGTTCCGCTTCGACCACATGGGATGTGCGGGACATCCTTTCCTGAAAACCCCCAATCTTGATCGGCTGGCCGCGCGTGGGGTGCGCTTCACCAATGCCTATGTGCAATCGGGCATCTGCGGGCCGTCGCGCATGTCGTATTACACGGGGCGCTATGTGTCGTCGCATGGCGCGACGCATAACCGCGTGCCGCTGTCCCTGGGTGAAGTGACGCTGGGCTGGCACTTGCGGGAAAGTGGGCGCCGCCTGGTGCTGGCCGGCAAGACGCATGTGCTGCCCGATGCGCATGGCATGCAACGCCTGGCGATGGATGGCGCCAGTGAATTGGCGGTGCTGCTGAAGGAAGGCTGGTTCGAGCTGGTGGATCGGCATGATGGCCACCACGGCGAGCCCGACAGCAACTACGCGCATTGGCTGCGGGCACAGGGCTATGACAGCCGCGATCCGTGGACGGATTACGTGATTTCCGTGACGGATGAAAACGGCGCGGTGCAATCGGGCTGGCATATGCGCAACGCGCGCCACCCCGCGCGAATCAAGGCCGAACATTCGGAAACGGCGTATACGACCGACCGCGCGCTGGAGTTCATTGCGGGGCAGGGCGATGCGCCCTGGGTGTTGCACCTGTCCTATGTGAAGCCGCACTGGCCGTATATCGCGCCGGCGCCCTATCACGCGATGTATTCGCCGAACCAATGCCTGCCGGTGAAGCGCCACCCCGATGAATGGAACGCGCACCCGGTGCAGCGCGGCTTCATGGATGAGGAGGTTGCGCAAAGCTTCCAAAGCCAGGACTGCATCGACACGGTGCGCCCGGCTTATCAGGGGCTGATCGCGGAGCTGGACCACCATCTGGGCCGTGTGTGGGACGCACTGGAGGCGGCGGATCTGTGGAAGGACACGCTGGTCATTTTCTGCGCCGACCATGGCGATTTCCTGGGCGACCATTGGCTGGGCGAGAAGGAGCTGTTCCACGACTGCGTGCAGAAGGTGCCGTTCATTGTGGCGGACCCGGAAGGGGCGCGCGGCGTGGCCGATGCGCGGTTGGTCGAAGCCGTGGATGTGGTGCCGACCATCCTGGACGCGCTGGGCCTGCCGGCAGCACCCCATGTGGTGGAGGGGCGGTCCCTGCTGGGGTTGACGCGCGGCACGGCGGCTGCGTGGCGAGAGGCGGCGTTTTCCGAATTGGATTGGACGTTCCGCGGCGCGCGGCGGCGCTTGGGGCTGCCGGTGGGCAACCACCATGCATGGATGGTGCGGGGTGCGCGCTACAAATACATCCATTGGTCATCGGGGATGCGGCCGCAGCTGTTCGACCTGGAAGCCGACCCCGATGAATTCCACGACCTTGGCGATGACCCGGCGCTGGCCGCGACGCGGGCTGCGATGAAGGAGACACTGCTGGCCTGGTTCACCAGGCTGAAGCGGCGGACCACGATCACCTTTGAGGAGGCAGAGATGCGCACGGATTCGCACAAGAAGGCGGGTGTCTTCCTCGGGCAGTGGTGAAAGCTTGATGAAGATCATGGTTTCGCGGCAAAAGCCTCGGCAATAACCCATCGCCCTCACACGGAAAGAACAACAATGACCATCACCCGCCGCGCGGCGCTGGCAGCACCCGCTGCCTTGGCCGCCCCCGCCTTCGCGCAATCCTTCCCCACCCGCCCGATCACCATGATCGTGCCCTTCGCCGCCGGCGGCCCGACCGACACGGTGGCGCGCCTGATCTCGGCCGAAATGGGCCGCGAGATGGGCGGCACGGTGGTGGTCGAAAACGTCGCTGGTGCGGGCGGTACGCTGGGCGCGCAGCGCGTCGCGACCGCGCGGCCGGATGGCTATACGGTGCTGTGCCACCACATCGGCATGGGCGTGATCCCCTCGATGTATCGGCGCCTGGCCTATGACGCGGTGAACGGCTTCGAGACGATCGGGCTGGTGACCGAAGTGCCGATGACCATCGTCGGCCGCCGCAACCTGGAAGCCAACACCCTGCAGGAATTGATCGCGCTGATCCGCCAGCGGCGCGAGGGCCTGAACATGGCCAATGCCGGCATCGGCGCCGCCAGCCACCTCTGTGGCATGATGTTCCAGGCGGCGCTGAATGTGCCCGTCACCACCGTGCCGTATCGCGGCACCGGCCCGGCCATGAACGACCTGGTCGCCGGCACCGTGGACCTGATGTGCGACCAGACCACCAACACCACTGAACAGATTCGCGCCGGTACCATCCGCGCCTATGCGGTGACGACGACGGATCGCGTGGCGTCGCTGCCCAACGTGCCCACCGCCGCGTCCGCCGGCATGCCGGGCTTCGAGGTGTCGGTCTGGCACGGCCTTTATGCACCGCGGGGCACGCCGGAGGCGATCGTGAACCGCTTCTCGCAATCCTTGCAGGTGGCGCTGCGGGCGCCGACGCTGGTGCAGCGCTTCGCGGATCTGGGCACGGCGCCGGTGCCGGCGGAACGCGCCACACCCGCGTATCACCGTCGTTTTTGGCAGGCCGACATCGCCCGCTGGCGGCCGGTGATCCAGGCGGCGCAGGCGTTTGCCGATTAACCTGGCGTTTACCGGGCGGGGGTAGGGTGCGCGCATGCAGCCCAATCTTCCCCCCGCCGGCATCTTCCTGCCTGGTGCGCCACCTTTCGTGGTGGCGCCGCCCGCCAGCCCCGAACAGCTGGTCCGCGCGGTGACCGGTGCGGTGCTGTCCGTCACCGCCAATCTACGCCTGATCAATGCGGCCATTGCGGCTGGGGATGCACCGGATATCGGGCGCGCCTTGGCCGCGCTGAACGCCGCGGTGGCCGAACAGTCGCGCGCCGCGCGGGGCGTGCTGGCGCATCTTTCGCCACCGGATTGACGGCCCGCCGCGCTTCCCCGCAGACTGACGCCAAGGGGATCGCGATCACCCCGTGAGGCGCCAGCCGAAGCATCGCTTCCATCCCAAGCGGG
>JAAFHD010000115.1 GCA_013298245.1 Alphaproteobacteria bacterium | reverse complement strand
GTCGGCATGCTGGCGGCCGTCGACCCTGAGGGCGACCCGATCACCTGGTCGGTGATCGAAAACCCGAACTTCGTGATCCTGAACGGCAACGAGCTTCACGTCGCAAGCGGCGCGGTCTTCGACTTCGAGACGGCGAGCGTGATGAGTGTGATGGTGCAGGCCGAAAGCGAAGGCGGGCTGGCCAACCAGATGAGCGTGACCATCGGCATCGAGGATGCCGAGGAAGCGCCGAGCGGGCTGTCGGTCACGGAATTCGAAATGCCGGAGGGTGCCGGCGGCAATGACGTGCTGGCCACCCTGTCGGGCCTTGACCCGGATGAGGGCGATACCGGCTTCATCTATGAGGTGATCGGCGATACGCCGTTCGAAATGGTGGGCGCCGAACTGCGCCTGCGCGGTGGCGCGGAGCTGGACGCCGAAGGCCAGTCCACCCACGTAATCACCATCCGCGTCTATGACGCCGGTGACGCCAACCTGTTCACCGATGTCCAGGTGACGATCACGGTCAATGGCGTGAACGAAGCCCCCTCCGCGATCGAGCTGCAAGGCCAACAGGTCGTGCAGGAGACGGCAACTTCCGGTCGCGTCGGCACGCTGGCGGCCTTCGATCCGGAGGGCGACCCGATCACCTGGTCGGTGGTCGAAAACCCGAACTTCGTGATCCTGAACGGCAATGAGCTGCATGTCGCGAGCGGCGCCGTCTTCGACTTCGAGACCGACAACGCCGTGGACGTACTGGTGCAAGCGAGCAGCGCAGGCGGGAATGCCACGCAGCAGAGCTTCAGCATCACCATCGGTGACGTGAATGAGAACGCGCTGCAGATCAACATCACGCCTGCAGATCTGGACGACGACCCGGCGCCCGGCACCGTGGTCGCGACGCTGTCCACCAATGATCCGAATGCGCAGGTGACCTTCTCGCTGGAGCCGGAATCGACGCTGTTCGAGGTGGTCGGCAACGAGCTGCGCGTTCGCGAATCCGCCAACCTGAACTTCGCCGAGGCGACCACGCGGGAGGTGACGATCCGCGTCACCGACGCCAACAACGTGACCGTCGAACAGGTGTTCTCCGTGGTGATCCCAGGCGTGAACGATGCGCCGACGATCGCCGCCAATCTCGGCGTCGACATCCTGCGCATCGCCGAAAATGCCGATGCCGGGCGCCTGGTCGGTGGTGTCACCATCGCCGATCCGGATGGCGGGCCGCTGCCCACACTGTCACTGGTCGGGCCGCATGCCGGCTTGTTCACGCTGGATGGCACGCAGGTGCGCCTGGCCCAGAACGTGACGCTCGACTACGAGACGACGCCCACGCTGACCTTTGGCGTGCGCGCCACCGACACCGGTGGGCTGAACACCACGCAGATGTTCACCGTCAACCTGATCGACGTGCTGGAGGCCAGCCAGACGGTCAGCGACGCCATCGGCAATGACGTGACCTTCAGCGGCCTGCAGGTCCGCTTCGAGGGCGAGGACATCATCCTGGCCATCGGCAATGAGGAGGTCATCGTGTCCGGCCAGGACGAGGTGGAACTCGTCGATGGCACGCTCTCCTTCGGGCAGAACACCGAGGCCGCGGCGATCGAACGCCTGTATCTGTCGATACTCGGCCGCGGCTCGGACGGCGAGGGCCGCATGACCTATCACGACATGCTCGATGACGGCACGGACCTGAACCAGATCGCCCAGTTCTTCCTGGACAGCCCTGAGTTCAACAGCTTCGTCGGCAGCCAGCTGCCGGTCAGCAACTACTCGGAGGTCAGTGACAGCCAGTTCGTCACGTTGCTCTACGAACGCGTGCTGGGTCGCACGGCGGAAACCGAGGGCTTCAACTTCTGGCTCAGCGGCCTGAATGCGGGCGAAATCTCGCGGGCCGATGCGCTGGTGGGCTTCATCAGCAGCGACGAAGCACGTGGCCGCTTCGCCGAAGACACGGACCGCCTGTGGATCGTCGATCAGGAAGCGCACATGGTGCGCAGCCTCTACGACATCGCCTTGGGCCGCGAGCCCGACGCCGAAGGCATGGCATACTGGGTCGATCTGCTGAATGCCGGCGTGTCGCTGGAGCGCCTGGCCGATGACATCGTGCGGTCCGACGAATTCCAGGCCGCATTGTCGACCCGCACGGTCGAGCAGATGGTGACACAGTTCTACCTGCAAGGGCTGGAACGCGCGCCGGACAGCGAGGGCCTCGCCTTCTGGAGCGGCCTGATCAGCAACGGCGCCGCCGATTGGTCGGATATCCTGGTGGATATCGCGCTCAGCCCTGAACAGCACGGCCAGTTCATGGACTATCGCGACGGCGTCGGCATCTTCGACCTGACGTGATCTTGGCGGGCGGGGTGCCATCGCGCCCCGCCTGCACTACCCTTGTGCGTGATCGCGCCTGGCAGCCAGGCGCCATGCACGCACGAGGCCCCATGGACGACGCCAGCACCCCCATTCTCACCCGTGATGGCGCCGTCGCCACCTTGCGGCTGAACCGCCCGCGCCACCTGAACCGGATCGAACCGCCGGACCTGAAGGCGATCGCCGCGGCGCTGCGCGAGATCAACGCCGACCCAGCGATCCGCGTGCTGGTTTTTACCGGCACCGGTCGTGCCTTTTCGGCCGGCTACCACCTCGGCGACCTGGCCGAGCGCAGCGATGCCGCGGTCACCACCGGCGGGCCTGAACTCAGCTTCGAGGATGTCGCGCTGCTGCTGGAAAACCTGCGCGTGCCGGTGATCTGCCGGCTCAATGGCGGGGTCTATGGTGGCTCCACCGACCTCGCCTTGTGTTGCGATTTCCGCATCGGGCTGAACACAATGGAGATGTTCATGCCCGCCGCGCGGCTGGGCATCCATTACTACCCATCCGGCATGGTCCGCTACACGTCACGCCTGGGCCTGAACGCCGCGAAACGCCTGTTCCTGACGGCCGAGAAACTCACTGCGCCGGAACTGCTCCGCATCGGCTACCTCACGCAGATCGAAAGCGCCGAGACGCTGGATGCCGCCGTCGCCGCGCTCGCCGACCGCCTGGCATCGATGGCGCCGCTGGCCGTGCAGGGCATGAAGCGCGCGCTGAACGAAATCGCCCGCGGCGAATTCGACGCCGCCGCCTGCGCGGCGCGCGCCAAGGCCAGCCAAGCCAGCGAGGATGTGCAGGAAGGCCTGGCCGCCTATCGCGAAAAACGCGCCCCCGTGTTCAAGGGTCGCTAAGGCCGCACCAGCACCACGCCATCCGGCGCCAGCGCCAGCTGCACCACCTCCCCCACCGCGCGGCGTTGCAGCCGGTCGGGCACCACGGCGAACAGCGTGCCGACCGCCGTCTCCACATGGTATTCGCTGTGCGAACCCATATAGGTCGCGCGTCGCACAGCACCCGGCAGCCCGGCATCGGCCGCAAAGCCGATCGCCTCCGGCCTGATCACCAGGTCGGCGCGGCCAGCAGCGAACCCGCGCGCCGGCAGCTCCAGCCGCATCGGCCCCAACGCCACGCGCGCCACATCGCCCGCCACCGACTCCACCTCGGCATGCACATGGTTCGCCTCACCCATGAAGGTCGCGACGAAGACGCTATCGGGTTGGGTGTACAATTCCTCCGGCGTGCCGGCCTGTGCGATTTCCGCGTTGCGCATCACCACGATCTTGTCGGACACCGCCAGCGCCTCCGCCTGGTCATGCGTCACATACACCACCGTCACGCCCAGGCGCTGTTGCAGCGCGCGAATTTCCTCGCGCATGGAACGCCGCAACCGCGCATCCAGGTTCGACAGTGGTTCGTCGAACAACAGCACCTCCGGCTCCAGCACCAGCGCGCGCGCCACCGCCACGCGCTGCTGCTGCCCGCCTGACATTTCAGATGGCAGCCGCGTGCCGAAACCCTTCAGGCCCACAGTCTCAAGCGCAGCCTCGGCCCGCGCATGCGCAGCCCTTCGCGCCATGCCGGACGACACCAGCCCATAGGCCACATTGTCCAGAACTGACATGTGAGGAAACAGCGCATAGGACTGGAACACCATCGACACATTGCGCTCACCGGCCGACAGCATCGTCACGTCGCGCCCGCCGATGAACAGCCGCCCATCGGTGGCCTGTTCCAGCCCCGCGATCATGCGCAGCAGCGTCGTCTTGCCGCAGCCGGACGGGCCCAGCAGCGTGACCAGCGTGCCGCCCTCGATCACCAGGTCCAGTGGTTTGACGGCCTGCACCGCGCCGTAGCGTTTGCCGATGCCCGAGAGGCGAACCTCCGCGCCGGTCATGCCGGCACCGCCGCGCGCCGGCCCAGCCGCCTGCGCCCCACGCCCAGCTGGATCAGCCCGATCACCGCCATCATCAGCACGATCAGCGCCGTGCAATACGCAATCGCCACGCCGTAATCGCCATTGATGACGCGGTTAATGATGAACACGGTGGCCATTTCATGCTCCGCCGAAACCAGGAAGATCACCGCCGAGACCGTGGTCATCGCGCGGACGAAGGAATAGACCAGCGCCGTCACGATGGCCGGCTTCAGCAGCGGCAGCACCACGGTGCGCAGCGTGCGGAAGGTGCCGGCGCGCAGCGTGATGGCGGCCTCGTCCAGCGACTTGTCGATCTGCGACATGGCCGCCACGCCCGAGCGCACGCCCACCGGCAAATTGCGGAACCCGAAGCACGCGATGAGGATGATCGCGGTGCCGGTGATCTCCAGCGGCGGCACGTTGTAGGTCAGGATATAGGCCACGCCGATCACGGTGCCGGGCACGGCAAAGGTCAGCATCAGCGCGAATTCCAAAGCGGTGCGGCCGGGGAAGCGCTGGCGCGACAACACCCAGGCCGCGAGCAACCCAAGCCCCGCGGTGATGGGGGCCGCGATCGCCGCCAGTTGGATTGTGGTGAACAGCGATTGCCACGCACCGCCGGTCAGCAGCAGCCCGCCGCCTGGTGCCCATTCCATGGCGAAGGCGCGCTCGAAATGCATCAGCGTCGGCGTCCAGTCGCGGCCCCAGACGCGCACGAAACCGCCGGCCAGCGCCAGCGCATAGACGGTGATGGTCAGCACCGCCCAGGGCAGCGCCACGGCGAAGGCGGCGATGCGCACGCCGTTCGGCAGCGGCACCGGCAGGCCCGCATCGCCCTTGCCCGTCATCGACACATAGGAGCGCTTGCCCACCACCGCGCGCTGAATCACGAAGGCCGCGAGGCCAAGCGCCAGCATCACCATCGCCAGCGCCGCCGCGCGCCCGAAGTCCTGCTGCGCGCCGACCACGGCGAAGAAGATCTCGGTGGACAAAACACCGAAGGAGCCACCCAGCACGATCGGGTTGCCGAAATCCGCCAGGCTCTCCACGAACACCACCAACCACGCATTCGCCAGGCCCGGCAGCATCAGCGGCAATGACACGCTGCGGAAGGTGCGCATGCGCGATGCGCGCAGCGTTTGCGAGGCTTCCTCCATGCTCGGCGAAATGCCCTCCACCACGCCGATCAGCACCAGGAAGGCGGTGGGCGTGAAAGAAAACACCTGCGCCAGGAACACGCCGTCGAAGCCATAGATCCAGCGGCCGCCCTGGATGCCGAACCACGAATCCAAAAGCTGGTTCACAATGCCCGAACGCCCGAAAATCAAGATCAACCCAAGCCCGATGACGAAGGGTGGCGTGATGATCGGCAGCACCGTCAGCAACCGCAGCCCGCGCTTGGCGGGGAAGGCGGTGCGCGTGACGATCAGCGCGAAGCACAGGCCCAGCATGGTCGCCGCCGTCGCGCTGCATATCGCCAGCACCAGGGTGTTCCAGAACACGCCGCAGCTCAGCGGGCCGGTGACGCAGGCCAGGCCCCAGATTTTCGCGTCGAACAACCTGTCGGACATCGCGGCGGCGGCGCTCAATTCGCCTCGCGGCGTCAGCATCTGCGACATCATCGTCAGCACCGGCCAGGCGGTGAAGATGATGATGGCCGCGACCAGCACGCCCACAGCACCCGTGACGAAGCGGTCACCGCGCAACACGCCGCGCAGCGCGAGCCCATCGGTCAGCATCAGCAGGCAGGCGATGAATGTCATTGCGCCGCCCAGGCCGATGCCGAATTGCCGGTCATCCAGCGCGCCGAAACGCGCTTCCGCCCAGGCCCAGGACCAACCCTGCACGCCAATCGCCAGGCCCTGGGTGACCACGGCCAACAGCCCCAGCGCACCACCCACAACCAGCCACGCGCCGCGCGTGCCACGCGTGCCGAAGGGCAGGGCGCCCGGCAGCGCCACCACCAGCGCACCCACCACCGGCCAGAACCAGAAACGCCCATGCGCGATGGCTTGCCACAGGGCCGATGCGGCCTCCGCGTCCGCCGCGCCGAACGCCATCAGCCCCGCGACAGTCACGCCATCCTGCTGCGTGTGCCATGGCAGAATCGCGGTGGCGAAAGCGGCCAGCGACCAGAAGAAGAACGGCGTCGCGCTGAATCTCATCGCGGCAGCGCGCCCACTTCGCGGTCCCAGCGCGAGAGCAGGCGGCGGCGCAATTCGGCATCACCGAAGCGCGCGAAATCATATTCGATGAGGTTCACGCGGGAGAGGTCCGCGATGCGCGGATCGGCCGCCGCGCCACGATGCGCGGGCACATGGAACTGGTTCACGCGCGGGCCGATATCCATCGCGGCCGCGGTCAGATACCAATCCACGAAACGCCGCGCCTGCGCCAGGTTGCGCGCGCCGCGGATGATGGACAGGCAGGCCACTTCATTGCCGGTGCCGTCATCGGGGTAGTGGACTTCCATCGGGAAGCCCTGCTGGCGCAGCGATTCGATTTCCATGTTGAAGCTGACCGACAGCGCGGTTTCGCCGCGCGCCACCGCCTGCACGGGTGCGGCGCCCGACCGCGTGTAGGAATTCACATTGGCATGCAGCCGGCGCAGATAATCGAAGGCGCGATCCTCATCCCACAGCTGCACCAGCGTTGCGATGATGGTGTAGGCGGTGCCTGAACTGTTGGGGTTCGGCAGCTGGATTTCGCCGCGATAGGCAGGGTTCAACAAATCTTCCCAACGGCGCGGAATGGGCAGGTTGCGCCGCGCCATCAATTCGCGATTCCACACGAAGGCGATGGCGCCGGACGACACCCCCACGCAATGCCCGCCCGCCAGCCGATGCGCGCGCTGCGCCCAGGGCTGCAACTGCGCCATGTTGGGCGAGGTGTATGTCTGCAACAGGTTGCGCCCGACCGCGGTGATGTGTGTCTCGGCCGAACTGCCGAACCACACATCGGTGCGCGGGTTGGCAGCCTCGGCCGACAACTGCGCCAGGATTTCGCCGGAGGATTTGCGCGCCATCGCGACGCGCACACCGGTGTCGCGCTGGAAGGCGGCGGCGATGGCCTCGCACCAATCGGCCTGCGGTGCGCAGAGCATGTTCAGGTTGCCTTGCGCTTGCGCCGCGCCGCCCCACAACAGCAGCGCAAAGAGCAGCCCCCTCATCGAGGCAACCCTCCCGTGCCTCATCGAGGCAACGCCCCCACTTCCCGATCCCATCGTTCGATCAACCGCCGCCGTTCCGCCGCGCGCCCATAGCGCGCGAAGTCGTATTCAATCAGCCGTATCGCGCCGAGATCAGGCGCATTCGGCGGCAAGGGTGCCTCGCGGTTCGAAGGCTGCTGCAACTGCCCGCCCGCCTCGAATCCCAACCGCTGCGCCGGCGCCGTCAGCGCCCAGTCATAGAAGCGCCGCGCCTGCGCGATGTTGCGCGCGCCGCGGATGATCGACATCGACCCGATCTCGTACCCCGTGCCCTCGCAGGGCGTGGCCCAGGCGGCGGGGAAGCCCGCATTCCGCTCCGTCACCGCATCATGCACGAAGGAGATGGACACGCCCGTCTCGCCCCGCGCCACCGCCTTGATGGGTGCCGTGCCGCTGCGCGTGTAGCTGTTCACATTGGGGTGCAGGCGGCGCAGATAGGCGAAGGCGGGTTCCTCCCCCATCAGCTGCACCAGTGTCGCGATCACCACGTAAGCGGTGCCCGATGAATTCGGGTTCGCCATCTGGATTTCGCCGCGGAAGCGCGGCTCCAGCAAATCCGCCCAACAGGCGGGTGCGGCGATGTTCCGCCGCGCCAGCAATTCCGTGTTGAAGCCAAAGCCGATCGCGCCGGCATAGACGCCGATCGCGCGCTGGTTGGACTGCCGCCATTGCGTCAGCGCCCATGGGTGCAGCTGCGCGTTGTTCGCGCTCTCATAGCTCTGCGTCAGGTTCTCTTCCGCCGCCGCCAGATGCGGGTCACCGGTGCCGCCGAACCACACATCGCCGCGCGGGTTCTGCGATTCAGCGCGCATCGCGGCCAGCGTCTCGCCACTGCCGCGCTGGGTCATGTTCACGCGGATGCCGGTGTCGCGCTGGAATTGCGTGGCCAGGCCCTGGCACCATTCCATCTGCACGGAGCAATACACATTTAGCGTGCCCTGCGCCTGCGCGCCGGTCACACCCATCGCCACCAAACCGGCCAAAACCCAAAGACGCATGCCAACCTCCCATTTGGCGGGAGGGTGTCATCAAACTGTCACGGACGTAAAGTCAGAACGCCACGTCGCGGTTGACGTCCTTGTAGAGCAGGTATTCCGCGCCGCCCCAGCCGGTGGCGTAGAATTGCTGCGGCACGTATGGCCCCATCCAGATGAAGTCGCCTTCCCAGATTTCGTGCCAATCCTGCCCCAGCAATTGCAGCCCCTGGCCCTGCAGCATGTAGAGCCCGTGCTCCATGATGTGGGTTTCCACGCAATGGAAATGCGTGCCCGGGCCGAAGCCCATGATGTTCATCTCGAAATCCATCGACATGTCGGCGGTGCCGAGCAGCCAATAGCGCCAGCGGCCGTCCACATCCTCGCGGCGCGCGGCGTCGCGGTGGCCGAATTTCGGCTTGGGCGCATCGATGCCCTTCACCGCCGTGTAGGGGCGCTTGACCCACAGCGCGCGCACCGGCGCGGTGCCACGATTGGTGAAACTGTATTTCGTGCCGGCGGGGCAGTAGGCGAACATGCCCACTTCCAGCACTTCCTTCTTGCGCCCGATCGTCACTTCCAACTCGCCCGACAGCACGTAGAAAAAGTGCTGCAACCCATCATCGCGCGCCGCATCGCAGCCGCCGCCAGGTGCCACCAGCAGCATGGCCTGGGCAAACTGCGCGCCCATGCGCGGGCTGGTCATGAAGCGCAGGATGCAGTCCTTCAGGCCGGGCAGCAGGCTGTCCATGATGCCGGGCGGCGGGAAGATCGCGTAATGCGGCGTCAGGTTGGCGCGGTTATGGCCGATGATGCCGGGCGGGATGGGTGGCTTGCTCATTCGCGAGATATGCAACGGAGTGCCGCCGCGCGCCAGACGCATGCATTTCGGAGCACTGGGTAGGGGCCGGTACGGGCCGGGAGCGGACATTTCGTAGCGAC
>JAAFHD010000114.1 GCA_013298245.1 Alphaproteobacteria bacterium | reverse complement strand
CCTGGCCGGTCGCGACATACTGATTGATCTGCCCCTCGACCCAGAAGGACGCGATCTCGAACAACGACGTGTCGATCACGCAGCCCTGCCCCGTCAGGTCGCGCTTGCGCAGCGCGGACAGCGCACCGATGCACAAGAAAAGCCCCGTCGCCTTGTCGTTGATCGACGCACCACAGAAATTCGGCGGCCCATCAGGCTTGCCGGTGACACTCATCATCCCGCCATAGGCCTGCAGCAGCGGGTCAAAACCCGGGCGCATCTTCATCGGCCCGCGATCCCCAAAGGCCCAGATGGAGCAATAGATCAGCCGCGGATGCCGCGCGCGCATCACGTCCGGCCCGATGCCCATTTCCTCCACCACGCCGGGGCGCAGATTCTGGATCAGGATGTCCGCGTCCTCGCACAGCTTGTGCAGCGCCTCGCGATCGGCATCCAGTTTCAAATCCAGCGTGATGCCGCGCTTCGATCGGTTCTGGCCATGGAAATACAGGCTGGTCACGCCATCCGGGCCATAGGGCGGGCCCCAAATGCGCGCGTCATCGCCCTCGGGTTTTTCGACCTTGATGACATCGGCGCCGAGGTCCGCCAGCACCGCCCCCGCCAAGGGCGCGGCCAGCGCCTGGCCCACCTCGATCACGCGCACGCCGCTCAGTGGCAATTCCATCTGCGTCTCCCCTTTGCGGGGCAGCGTAACGCGCCCTATCGCGCGCGCACAGTCAGCAGCACGCAAAGCCCGAGGCCGAGCAGCCCAACCACCACCGCCATCCCCGCAGCCTGGCTGGCGAAGACGGTGGTGGCTGTCGCCAAAAGCGCTGGCCCCAGGAAACCGGTGATCCGCCCTGACAGCGCAAACAGCCCGAACCAGGCGCCGATTTCCGCCGGTGGTGCCAGCCGCGCCATCAACGCGCGGCTGGCCGATTGCGCGGGGCCGAAGAACACCCCGATCAACGCACCCAGCACCCAGAATACAGTCTTGCTCTCGGTCAGCAGGATGCCGCAGCCCACCGCGATCACGCAGGCCAGCGAGATGATGACGGTGCGCCGCGACCCCAGCCGGTCCTCGATCCAACCGCCCACCAATGCGCCGATGCCGGCCGTGACATTCAGCAGAATCCCGAACAGCAGAATTTCCTCGAACGGCATGCGGAAGACGCCGGCAGCGTAGATCGCACCGAAGGCAAACAGCGAGTTCAGCCCATCGGTGTAGAACAAGCGCGCCAGCAGGAAGCGGCCCAGCACTGGCTCGCGCGGCAGGCGCTTCAGCAGCCCGATGATCTCTTCCACGCCCTGTCGCAGCGCTTCGCCCAGACGTGGTTTCTCGCGCGGGTCAGGCACAGCCAGCAGCACCGGCCAGCAGAAGACCAGCATCCAGACACCGACAAAAATCGCCGCCGCGCGCACATGTTCGGCGGCCCCGCGGTCCAGCCCCAGCCAGGACGGGTTGGGCTGGATCAACAGCACCAGGCACAGCACCAGGCACAACAACCCGCCCGCATAACCCAGCGCGAAACCAGTGCCGGAGACACGCCCCAAGGCCTCTGGTCGCGCAACGCCGGGCAGCATCGCGTTGTAGAAAACCTGCCCCAATTCAAAGCTGATCGTCGCCATCGCGACAAAGACCAGCGCGGTCAGCGCATAGGCCGGATCGGGCTTCACGAACCACACCGCCGCCGTGCACAGCGCGGCCGACAAGGTGAAGATCGCCAGCAGCGCGCGCCTGCGCCCACCCGCATCCGCGACCGCGCCCAACAGCGGCGACAGCAGCCCAATGCAGAGCCCGGCAGCCGCCTGCATCCAGCCCCACATCGCCTGGCCTTCCACCGGATTGGCCGCGACGCCGCTGGTGAAATACGTCGCGATGACGAAGGTGGAGACAACCGTGGGGAAGGCACTATTGGCAAAATCGTAGCTGGCCCAGGCCAGTTCGCGGCGCGTCAGCGGTGGTGTCATGCGGCGGTGTCCATGGCGGCGAGGGCCGCAGCATAGTCTGCCGGCAAAAGGTCCCGCCCCGCCAGCAGATGCGCCAGGTATTCGCGCGTCGGCCGCAGCGCATCATCCAACGCGCCGCCGGCGATATAGGCGACGGCCCGCACCGGCGCGCCATCAGCGCGCAGAACCGTCACGTCATGGCGCGCATAATGCCCGCCGGCGACACCCTCGTAGCGGTCCAGCACATCCAGCCCGCCGGCGCCCAATTCATTCAACGTGCCATGCACGGTGGCGCCGGGTGCGGCCATAATGTTGCCGACACCAGCGCCGGCAAACAGGCTCCACGGCTTGTTGAAGGTGAGCCGCCAGCCGGGCAATCGCGCGGCGATCCTCGCGCCCCAGGCGACGCCCGCCGGCGCCATTCGCGCATCAAACAACCGCGCCGGATCCATGTTGGACCCGTACGCGAAATACCAGTTCACGCCAGCGCCGAAAGCGCGCGCGCGGCGACCGTAACAGCGGCCAGGTCGGGGAAGCGCGCTGCGTCCTCCGCCAGTTTCGCGGTGGCTTCGGCGCCCGCGGGCAATGCGCCGCCGGCCAGCAACCGCGCCGCCAGCCTGCCTTGCGCCGCATCCAGATCCGACAGCAGCGCGGCCCGCGCGCGATTGCCGAAACTGCCTGCGACCGGCGCCGCATTCGCCGCCGCCCGCAGCGCTGGTAGATGGAAGCGCCGCGCCGCGTCATCCCATGCGGCGGCGGCTTCGGCGGGAGGTGCGGCCAGGCGCAAGATGGCGGGCGCAGCGCCCAGTGCCGCGCAGGCGGCCAGCGCCTCCGGCCCCGCATCGCCGCCAACCAGTGGCGCGACGCCGGGTGCGAGTGCGGCAACTGCTTCGGACAGCGGCGCGGTTTCCGCCAGCAACAGGCGCGCGGCCTGTTCCTGCGCGGCGCTCAGTGCCGCCATCAGATGCAGACGATCAGCGGCCGGGCGCGGCAATGCGTCCGCCGCGTCAGCCGCTGCTTCCAGGCCCAGCGCGGCACCGGCCAACCAGGCGGCGCGCAGGGCGGCCGCTGGTTCGGCCTCCGCCGTCAGGCGGCCGAGGCCGGCGCAGCCCAGACGGTTCGCCACCTGGTTCGCCAGTGCCGTCGCCACCAAGTCGCGGCGCAGCTGGTGGCGTTCGATGAAGACGCCGAAGCGCTCCTGGAGCGGCTTCGGAAAATACCCACGCAGCAGCGGCAGGAAGGCGGGGTCATCGGGCAGGTCCGTCGCCAGCACCGCATCCGTCAGCCACAGCTTGGCGAAGGGCAGCAGCGCCGATGCCTCCGGCCGCGTGATGCCGCTGCGCGCCATGCCGCGCGCGGCGATCTGCGCATCATCCGGCAGGCCGGCAAGCGCGCGGTCCAGCAGGCCAACACTTTCCAGGCGGCCCATCAGTGCGGCCTGGGCGGGCCAGGCAGCATGGCCGGCGGCAACTTCCAACGATATCGCCAGCGACTGCTGGTGGTTGTCGCGCAGCACCAGGGCTGCCACCTCGTCGGTCATCTCCGCCAGCAGGATGTCGCGCTGCGTGCGCGTCAGTGCGCCCGCGGCCTCCGCATCGGCCAGCAGGATTTTTATGTTCACCTCGTGGTCCGAGGTGGAAACACCGGCCGAATTATCCAGCGCATCGGTGTTGATGCGGATGCCCGCCAGCGCCGCTTCGATGCGCGCGGCTTGCGTGACACCCAGGTTCGCACCCTCCCCCACCACACGCACACGCAGATCGCGCGCATCGATGCGGATCGCGTCATTGGCGCGATCGCCCGCATCGGCCTGGGTTTCGGCATTCGCCTTCAGATAGGTGCCGATGCCGCCGAAATACAGCAGGTCCGCCTGCATCTTCAGGATGGCGCGCATGATGACGGCGGGCTCGGCGCGCTCGGTCGTGATGCCGAGCATCGCGCGCGCTTCCGCGGGCAATGCGATGCTGCGCTGGTTGCGCGCGAAAACCCCGCCGCCCGTGCTGATCTTCGCCCGGTCATAATCATCCCAGGAAGACCGCGGCAGCGCGAAGATGCGCGCGCGTTCGGCGAACGACACCTCCGTGTCCGGCGCGGGATCGATGAAGATGTGCCGATGATCGAAGGCCGCCAGCAGCTTGGTGTGGCGCGAAATCAGCAGCCCATTGCCGAACACATCGCCCGACATGTCGCCCACGCCCACGCAGGTGAAGGGCTGCGAAAAAATATCGTGCCCCAGCTCGGCAAAATGCCGCGCGATCATCACCCATGCGCCACGCGCGGTGATGCCCATGCCCTTGTGGTCGTAACCCGCCGAACCACCCGACGCGAAGGCATCGCCCAACCAAAACCCATACTCCGCCGACAGCCCATTCGCGATGTCCGAAAACGTCGCCGTGCCCTTGTCCGCGGCCGCCACGATATACGGATCATCGCCATCACGCCGCACCACATTCGGCGGCGGCACCACCGCGCCATCGCGCAGATTATCGGTCACATCCAGCATGCCACGCACCAGCGTGCGATACGCCGCGATGCCGGTTTCCTGGAAGGCCGCGCGCTCGGTCGGCACCGCACCCTTCAACACGAAACCGCCCTTCGCGCCGGTCGGCACGATGACCACATTCTTCAGCCGCTGCGCCTTCATCAGCCCCAGAATTTCGGTGCGGAAATCTTCGCGCCGATCGGACCAGCGGATGCCACCGCGCGCGACCGGCCCGCTGCGCAGATGGCAGGCCTCCACGCGCGGTGAATGCACAAAAATTTCGCGCCAGGGTCGCGGTGCGGGCATTTCGCCGGCCAAGGCACTGTCCAGCTTGAACGCCAGATACGCTTTGCCCTGGAAGAAATTGGTCCGCAGCATCGCATCCAGCACCTGGCGCAGGCGCGAGAGGATGCGGTCCGCATCCGGGTCCGTCACGCCATCCAGCAGCGTGGTCCAGGCGGCCAGCGCCGCTTCCTCGCCGCCGGGTGCGGCCGGGTTGAAACGCGCGTGGAAAATGCGCAGCAGCAACGCCGCCGCCTGTGGCTCGCGCGCCAACGCGTCTTGCACCGCTTCCTGCGCAAACGGAAAACCCACCTGCTTCAGCCAGCGCTGCATGGCGCGCAGCAGCCAGGCCTCGCGCCAGGTCAGGCCTGCGCGCGCGACCAGGCGGTTAAAACCATCGGCCTCCGCCGCGTTCGACAACAGCGCGTCCAGCGCGTCGAGCAATTCATCGAAGCGGTTTTGCGGCACATCCACGGCCGCTTCCAGGTGGAAGACATGCAGCACCACCGGCGCGCCTTCGCGCGGCGTCAGGCGATGCGGCTGTTCTTCGATCGCGCGCAGATCGAGGCTTTCGAACAGCGGCAGCGCATCGGCCAGCGGCAACGACCCGCCCGGATTGGCCAGCCGCAACGCCAGCCGGCGCGGTGCGGCGCCAGGCGGCACTTCCAGGCGCGCAGCCGGCCTGCCGGCCGCCAGCGCGGCCTCGGCCAGTGCGAGGTCCGATGCCGCCTGCTGCGCCGTCTCGGCGTCACGATAGGCGGGGGGGAAGGCGTCGGCCCAGTTGGCCATCAGGCGCGCGGCGGCCTCTTCGCCACGCGATGCCGCCAGCGCATCCGACAGCTTGTCGGGGAAGGCGCGTGCCGCTTCCGTCAGCAGGGATTCCAGCGCGGTCGCATCGGGGGCCACGGGTGCCGCGGGGTCGGTCGCGATGATGTAGTGCACACGCGCCAGCGGCCCATCACCCAACGCGATGTAGAAGGTGGAAAGCCTGCCGGCATGCGCGCGCGCCAGCATCTCGCCCAGGCGCGTGCGCAGGCGGGTGTCGAAATTCTCGCGCGGCAACCACAGGATGGCCGAGACAAAACGCCCGAAGGGGTCGCGCCGCAGCACCAGGGCCGGGCGCGGTGTCAGCGTGATGTCGAGTGCGCGGCGCGCGCCGTCCAGCACCTCCGCCTCGGTCGCCTGGAACAGCTCATCGCGCGGCCAGGTGTCCAGGATGTTGCGCAGCGCGCGGCCGTCATGGCTGTCAGCCGCAAGCCCCGATGCATCGACGATGCGCGCGACCTTGGCCCCCAGCAGCGGGATGCTGCGCGGGTTGCGATTATACGCGGCGGCCGCGAACAGCCCCACGAACAGCCGCACACCCACGGGCGCGCCATCGGCGCCGAAGACGCGCACCGCGATCACATCCATGTGCTGCGGCCGATGGACGGTGCTGCGCATATTCGCCTTGGCGACCGAGATCGCCGCCGTTGCCAGCAGCCCCGCGCGCACCGCCGCTGGCACCGCCGACAAATCGCGCAACGCGTCAAAGACCGGCGTGTCACCGCGCAGCAGGCCAAGCCCGGCTTCAGCCACCAGCGCATCACCCGATGCCATCAGGCGGCGGTGGCCCAGCAGCACGAAATTATCCGCGCGCATCCAGGCCAGGAATTCGCGCGCCTCGCCATCCGCCAGGGATTCGGCGCGTTGCAGTTCGGCCAGCATCGCCGGGAAGTCATCCACCGCGCGGCGCACATCGGAAAGCGTGGCGGCCAGCAATGCTTCCAGCGCGGCCGGATCAGCCTCCGCACCTGAGAGCGCGATGCGCATCATGCTCTCACGCAGCATGCCCTGCCCGATTGCGGCCAACGCCCCGTCATCGCCGCGCGTCACCGGCAGGATGGGGTGCAGCACCTGGCGCGGATGGCGGCCCGCGCGCGTGATCGCGGCCAGCACGCTATCGACCAGGAAGGGCATGTCGTCGGTGATGATTTCGGCCACCGGGTGCGGGAAGCGCCCCGGGGGTTGGACGCGGATGCGCGCCTGGCCGGGCAGCCGGCGTTCCGCCAGCGCGTGCAGCGATGCCGCCATCGCGGCAAGTTGTTCGGGCGGTGTGGCGGCCAATTCGGCCAGCGGCAGGCCGGCCAGCAATGGCGCCAGCAGCGCGCCCGCGGTGGGCGGCAGCCCTGGCGGCATGGCGGCGGCGGCCTGGCGCAAAGCCTCGGCGCGCACGGGGTCGGGGGCGAGCTGTGTGTCGGGCATTCTGACCTTCCTCATGTCCAGGCTTCGCCGCCACTTGGCCGACAGTTACCTTGACGCGGGCCTAACCCGCTGGGGCGCACTCTCTGACAACCGGGGGTCATCCCACAAGCGTGTCGTGCATTGTCGGCGACGGCACTGGCAAAACGCGACCTTTCTGGCTTTGAACGCGGCCCGTTAACCAGCCGATAACCTTCGTATCGGAGAATGCGATCCGCCACGCAGGACGGGATTACCCATCAGATGACGATACAGCCGACACGCCACCGCCAGCCGCAAGGCCTGACCAGCGACCACGCGATCGCCGCCTATTTCGGCTGCCCCGCGCATGCCACGACCGGCGGCCCGGGCGGCCCGGCCGCAGCACTGCCGCGCGGCCCCAAGGCGGTGCCCGACCTGCTGCCCGGCCTGCTGGCCGAGGATGCGCGGCGCGGCCGCCACGAGGGCCTATGGGGCGGCTTGCTGGCCGCGGGCTTCATGGGCGCGCTGTTCATGGGCTGGGCGATCCCGGTGCTGACGGCGGCCTTCGTCGCGGCACCCTTCATCGCGCTGGCGATCGAATGGCAGGACCGCCGGGCCGCCTAAGTCGCCAGGAAGCGCCCGATCCAGCCGGCCACCAGCGCGCGGTCATCCGGCCGCGCATAGGACGCCAAAGCCGGTGCGGCCAGATCGCCCAGGCGTGTGTCGCGCGCATTGATCAGATCGCGCGCGAAGGCCGTGGTGAATTCCGGGTGGAACTGGAATGAAATCGCATCGCCATAATCCAGCCCGGCGAAGGGCGTGAAGGCGCTTTCGCACACCACGCGCGCATCGGGCGGGCGGACCACCACCTGGTCCTGGTGCATGGCGTCCACGCGGATGGTCGCGGGCGGGGCGCCCATCCAGTCCGCGGGCGTCACCGCATATTCATGCAGGCCAGCGCCCCAGCCCTTCGGTGACTTCACCACCTGCCCGCCAAAGGCCTGCGCCATCGCCTGGTGGCCGAAGCAGATGCCGACCAGCTTCGCCCGCCCCCGCGCCGCGCGCAGGAAATCCAGCAAGGGCGCGATCCAGGGCAGCGGGTCGTACACGCCGGCGGGTGAGCCGGTCAGCACATAGGCGTCGCATTCGGTGGGTTTCGCCGGCAGCACCCCATCCAGCGCGGCATAGGTCACGGTGGGCTTGCCCAGCAGGGTTTCCACCATGCCGGCATAGCTGCCATGGGCCGCCTGAAGCGCCGCGGGCGAGCGCCCGCATTCGAGAATGCCAATTCGCATGGCGCTGCCAATACAGCGTTGCGCGCCGCTGTCCACCGCCTGAAAATTGGTCGTTGACCGCACCCACCGCCAGCATTCTACTGTCGACAATCTGCAACTGACCAAGGACACCCATGGCCGGCAGCCAGGACTTCCCCGCCGACCCGCGCAACGCGAGCGTGCTGATCCACGTCAACGGCGCGCTGGTGCCGCGCGACGAAGCGCGCGTCTCCGTCTTCGATGCCGGCTTCGTTCTCGGCGATGGCGTCTGGGAAGGTGTTCGGCTGCACAAGGGCCGCATGGTCTTCCTGGACGCACATCTGGACCGGCTATTCGCCGGCGCGCGCGCGATCGACCTCGATATCGGGCTGACGCGCGCTGAGGTTGTGGCCGCACTGCACGAAACCCTCGCCGCGAATGGCATGGAAGATGGCGTGCATATCCGCCTGATGGTCACGCGCGGGCTGAAGAAAACGCCCAACCAGGACCCGCGCCACACCATCGGCCGTGCGACCGTGGTGATCGTCGCGGAATGGAAGCTGGCCAACCCGGCGCTGCAAACACAGGGCCTCAACCTGTTCACCTCCTCCATCCGGTGTTCGCCGTCGGATATGTTCGACATGCGGCTGAACTCGCACAGCCGGCTGAACCTGATCACCGCGCTGATCCAGGCCATCAAGGCCGGCGCGGATGAGGCGCTGATGCTGGACCCGCACGGCTTCATCTCCTCCTGCAACGCCACCAATTTCTTCTTCGTGCGCGGCGGAGAAGTGTGCACTTCCACCGGCGACTACTGCTTCCATGGCGTCACGCGCGGCCATGTCATCGCGCTGTGCCGGGAGGCCGGCATCCCCATCCGCCTCGGCAATTTCGCGCTGATGGATGTCTATGGCGCGGACGAGGCCTTCGTCACCGGCACCTTCGGCGGGCTGACGCCCATTGCCTCTATCGATGGCCGCACCCTGCCCAGCCCCCTGCCCGGCCCAATGACCCAGCGCCTGCGCGCGCTGTACGACGCGCTGAAGGACCGCGCGGCGGCATGAGCCAGGCGCTGGCCCAATTGCCGCGCGTCACGCTGCGCGAAGGCGCCGCGGACGCCTTGCGCCAGGCCATCCTGCAAGGCCGCCTGCCCCCCGGCGCGCCGGTGGTGGAGGCCGCGATCGCACGCGCCCTTGGCATCTCGCGCGCGCCGCTGCGCGAGGCGATCCGAGCGCTGCTGGAAGAGGGCCTCTTGGTGCAGACCCGCGCCTGGGCGGGCGTGACCGTGGCACCACTGGACGCCACCGTCGCGCGTGAACTCTACACGCTGCGCACCACGCTGGAGATCTTCGCCTTCGAACTCGTCTGGGAACGGCGCGATGCCGCCTTCCGCAGCGCTTTGCGCGATCGCCACGCGGCACTCACGGCT
>JAAFHD010000113.1 GCA_013298245.1 Alphaproteobacteria bacterium | reverse complement strand
CTGGTCTTTGCCAATCGGCGCATGGTGGCGCTGGCCGGTGTCGAGGCGCGGCGCATGGCGCCGGGCCTGCCCTTGCGCGACTTCGTGCGGCTGTTCGCGCTGCGCGGTGTCTATGGCCCGGGCGACCCGGAGGCGCAGGTCGAGGAGGTGATGGCGCTGGACCGCACGCGCCCGCTTCGCCGCCTGCTGCGCCATGCCGATGGCACCGTGCTGGAGATGCGTGTGCACCCGCTGGAGGATGGCGGCTTCCTGGGCAGCATCACCGATGTCACGCAGCACACCGGCCCGCTGGAAGCGGCGATGGCCGAACTGCGCCAGCTGGAGACGATGTTCGAGGCGCTGGGTGTGGGTGTGGCACTCTACGACAAGGCCGAGACGCTGCTGCTGCGCAACACGCAATACGCGCAGCTGATCGGCCTGCCGGCGGCGCGCGTCGCACCGGGCATGGCGGCCAGCGAGTTGTTCCAGCGCCTGGGCGAACAGGGCGAGATGCCGCCCGATGCGGCGGCCGCCTGGCTCGAGGGCACGCGCAATGATGCCGACCAGGGCTCGGTGCACCAGGACCGGCATCGGCCCAACGGGCAGTCGCTGCGCTTCCGCCGTGCGCGGCTGGCCGATGGCGCGCGGCTGGTCGAGGTGACGGACATCACCGCATTGCGCAGCGCCGAGGCCGATGCGCGGCGGCGTGCGACGTTGCTCGATGCCATCCTCTCCGCCTTGCCGGTCGGCGTGCTGGTGTGGAATGCCGATCAGCGCGTGCGCTATGTCAACGCCGCCTATAACGCGATCATGGCCGACAGCCCGGTCGCGATCGGCGATCACTTCGCCGATGTCGCGGCCAGGCGTGGGCAGGGCGGCGAGTTCGGCGACGTGCC
The DNA here is from genome assembly GCA_013298245.1 of Alphaproteobacteria bacterium. Classification (GTDB taxonomy): domain Bacteria; phylum Pseudomonadota; class Alphaproteobacteria; order Acetobacterales; family Acetobacteraceae; genus Rhodovarius. The sequence continues at coordinate 8,716 of JAAFHD010000113.1, read as the reverse complement.
CGCCGAGGTGATGCTGGCGCGCATGCTGGCCGAAGCGCATCTGACGCAGTCTTTCGAACGGCGCCGGCCGAATGGCGATATCGTCAGCATCCGCCGCGAGCCGCTGGCCGATGGCGGCCAGGTGACGGTGCTGACCGACGTCACCGCGCTGCACCGCGCCGAAGCCCAGGCGCGCAACCGCGCCGAGATGCTGAACGCCATGCTGGAGGGCATGCAGCACGGCATCGCGCTGTATTCGGAAGATGGCATCGTGCGCGCGGTCAACCGCCAGGCCTGCGAGATGTGCGGCCTGACGCCGGAGGAATTCCGCTCCGGCGCCCATATGAGCACCCTGCGCGACATCCAGATCGCGCGCGGCGAATACGGCGATGCCGCACAGACCGCGGCCTTCCTGGAGCGCCGCCCGGTCGCGAAATGGAGCGGGCCTGACCGCTATATCCGCGCCCGCGCCAATGGCCAGGTGGTGGAGGTGGTCACCGTGCCGATGGAAGGTGGCGGCTTTGTGCGCACCTTCAGCGACGTGACCGCGCTGCATGCGGCCGAGGTCAGCAGCGCGCAGCGTGCGCGCACCTTCTCGACCATGCTGGAGGGCATTCGCCACGGGCTGCTGATGTATGGCCCGGACCGCGCGCTGATCGCGGCCAATTCGCTGGCCGAAAAACTGACCGGGCTGGATGGCCTGCAACCCGGCCAGGGTGTGACCTTGGAAATTGTGCTGGCGCGCCAACTGGCCCAGGGCGGCTTCGGCGAGGGGCCGAACGCGGAAGCGATGATGCGCTGGTTCCGCGACCTGGACCGTGCGCACCCGCAGATCTTCCAGCGCACGCTGCCCGATGGGCGCATCTTCGAAATCGCATCCGACCCCACGCCCGATGGCGGCTTCGTGATTGCCATCAGTGATGTCTCGCGCCTGGTGCAGGCCGAAGCCGAAGCCAAACGGCGCAGCGATGTGCTGGATGCGATGCTGGAAAACATCCGGCATGGCGTGTGCCTGTTCGACGAACAGGAACGCGTGCTGGCGGCGAATTCGCGCTTCCAGCAGATCATCGGCATCCGTGCCGAGGTGCTGGCGCCGGGCACGCCGTTCCGTGATTTCGTGGCGGAACTGCTGGCGATCGGCGAATTCGGTGAGGGCGAGGAGGGTGCCGCGGTCGCCGCCGAACGCCTGGCGCGTGATCGGCGCAAGCCGTGGCGGCATTTGCGCAACCGGCCCAATGGCGGCTGGGTGGAGATCATCTCAGACCCCATCCCCGGTGGCGGTTTCATCCTGGCCTATACCGATGTGACCGAGGAGCATGAGGCGCGCGCCGCACTCGAAGCCGCACGGCGGGAGGCCGAGCGCGCGAGCGAGGCGAAGTCCCGCTTCCTGGCCACCATGAGCCATGAATTGCGCACGCCGCTGACGGCCGTGATCGGCTTCGCCGAGGCGCTGCAATTCACCCCCGACGCGCCGAACCGGGGCGAATACATCAGCGCCATCCGCGATGCCGGGCGCCACCTGCTGACGCTGATCAACGACATCCTGGATGTGGCGCGCGCGGAGGAAGGCGGGCTGTCGGTGCGGCAGGAACGCGTGGACCCTGCCCCCTTGTTGGCCGAGGTGCTGCGCGTGATGCAGGCGGCGGCCAATGCCTCGGGTGTCGCGCTGCATCTGGACGCACCCGATGGCCTGCCGGCCTTGCGCGCGGATGCGATGCGGCTGCGCCAGGTGCTGCTGAACCTGCTGTCCAACGCCATCAAGTTCACGCCCGATGGGGGCGATGCCTGGCTTTCTGCGCGCATCGATGATGGCGCGGTGGAGATCGAGGTGCGCGACAATGGCATCGGCATGCCCGATGCCGATATCCCGCGCGCCTTCGAACCGTTCAGCCAGCTGGATTCGGGGCTGGCGCGGAAGTTCGAGGGCTCGGGCATCGGGCTTTCGCTGTCGCGCGCGCTGGCAGAGGCGCAGGGCGCCACACTCACCCTCAAAAGCCGCCCCGGCGAGGGCACGCGCGCCATTCTGCGCTTCCCCCGCCCGCGCATCTTCGAACGGAACCAAGCATGACCGACGCCTTGTCCACGACCGACGAATTGTTCTTCACCGAGCTGGACCGCGCGGGCGCGGAGGGCGCGCTGCGTGGTGCGCTGGCCGGTTGCGATGACGGGGAGCTGTTCCTGGAATACCGGGAGAGCGAGGCGATCAGCCTGGATGACGGCCGCATCCGGGCCGCCAGCTTCGACACCAATCGCGGCTTCGGGCTGCGCGCGGTGGCCGGTGAGGCGGTGGGATACGCGCATGCGGGCGAGATTTCGGAAGCCGCCATCAAGCGCGCGGCAAGTGCGGTGGCGGCGGCGCGCGATGGCCATTCGGGGCAATGGGCGGAGGCACCGCGGGCGACCAATCTGCGGCTCTACAGCGATGCCAATCCGCTGGCGGAAATGCCCTTCGAGGCGAAGACCGCGTTGTTGATGGAACTGGACGCATACGCACGCGGCCGCGATGCGCGGGTGCGGCAGGTGAGTGCGTCGATCACCGGCGAATGGCAGGCGGTGCAGATCATCCGCGCCGATGGCGTGCGCGTGGCGGATTTGCGGCCGCTGGTGCGGATGAATGTGCAGGTGGTGGTCGAGGTGGATGGGCGGCGTGAGAGCGGCAGCTTCGGCACCGGCGGGCGGTTTGGGTATGGGCGTATCCTGTCGCGCGAAAGCTGGCAGGCGGGGGTGGATGAGGCGCTGCGCCAGGCGCTGGTGAACCTGGATGCGCGGCCGGCGCCGGCGGGGGAAATGGAAGTGGTGCTGGGGCCAGGCTGGCCTGGCATTCTGCTGCACGAGGCGATCGGGCATGGGCTGGAGGGCGACTTCAACCGCAAGCAGACCAGCGCTTTCGCGGGGCTGTTGGGGCAGCGGATTGCCGCACCCGGCGTGACGGTGGTGGATGATGGCACCATCCCCGATCGGCGCGGGTCGATCACGGTGGATGACGAGGGCACGCCGTCGGGCCGCATGGTGATGATCGAGGACGGCATCCTGAAGGGTTTCATTCAGGACCGGCAGAATGCGCGGCTGATGGGTGTCGCGCCCACTGGCAATGGGCGGCGGCAAAGCCACGCGCATGCGCCGATGCCGCGCATGACCAACACCATCATGCTGGGTGGCGAATACGCACCCGAAGAAATCATCCGTTCCGTGAAGCGCGGGCTTTACGCGGTGAATTTCGGCGGCGGGCAGGTGGATATCACCAGCGGGAAATTCGTGTTCTCGGGGTCCGAGGCGTATCTGATCGAAGACGGGCGCATCACAGCACCCGTGAAGGGTGCGACGCTGATCGGCAACGGCCCGGATGCGCTGACCAAGGTGACCATGGTCGGCAATGACAGCGGCATGGACCCCGGTATCGGCACCTGCGGCAAGAATGGCCAGGGCGTGCCGGTGGGCGTGGGGCAGCCCACGCTGAAGATGATGGGGCTGACGATCGGGGGCACGGCGGTCTGAGCCGCCTTGCGCCGCGCGGCTGACAGGACCTAGCCTTCCTCCAATCGGGGAAGGAAACATCGTGCTCTCACGCCGCATATTGCCAATGCTGTTGGCACCCGCCCTGGCCCGCGCGCAGGCCTATCCCACGCGCCCGGTGCGCTGGGTGGTGCCCTTCCCGCCCGGCGGCTTCACCACCACCATCAGCCGCACCGTGGCCGATGCCATGTCACGCCGCTTGGGCCAGCCTTTCGTCGTGGACAACCGGCCCGGGGCGGTGGGCGTGATCGGTGCGCAGCAGGTGCAGCGTTCGGCGCCGGATGGCTACACGCTGCTGCTCGGCACTTTCGGCACCAATGGGACGTTGCAGATTCTGCGGCCTGACCTGCCCTATCATGTCGTGCGGGATTTCACGCAGATCGGGATGATCGGGCTGCTGCCCAATGTCATGCTGGTGAATGCACGGCTGCCGGTGCAGACGGCGGCGCAATTCGTGGAATATGCGCGCGGCCGCGCGGGGCAGTTGAACTACGCGACCGCGGGGTCCGGCAGTTCATCGCACCTGGCGACGGAGTTCTTCAAATTGCAGACCGGCGTGGACCTGACGCATGTGCCCTACCAGGGGGCCGCGCAGGCGATGACGGCGCTGCTGGCGGGCGATGTGCATGTGTATTTCGACAATGCCACCACCGCCTTCGGGCAGATCGCGGGCGGGGCTGTGCGCGCACTCGGCGTGACCACGCGCGAGCGGCTGCGCGCGCTGCCCGATGTGCCCACGCTGGTGGAACAGCGGCTGGATGTGGAGGTGGCCGGCTGGCTTGGATTGCTGGCGCCGCCTGGCCTGCCCGACGCGCTGGTCGCGCAGTTGAACGCCGCGCTGAACGCCGCGATCGCGGAGCCTGATGTGGCAGCCGCCCTGGACCGCCAAGGCTTGCAGGCGCAGCCCGGAACGCCGGCTGCCTTGCGCGCCTATCAGGAAGCGGAGTTGGTGAAATGGGGCCGCGTCATCCCGGCCGCGCGCATCACGATGGAGTAGCCTGCCCCGTCGCGCGCTTCCACATGCCGTGCACAAAAAACACCAGGCAGCTCAACAGGAACGGCCCCACCCAGACAGGGCGTTCCAGCAACGGCAGGATCAGCATATCCCACAGCCAGGGCGACAGGTTGCGCTGCACGCCCGCCTGGAAAGTGGGAATGAAGCCGCTGTTCCAGGCGAACAGGATCGTGCCCAGGGGCTCGCCGAAAGTGAAGACGAAGCCCAGCGCGAAAGCCAGCGCCATCAAGACCCAACCCAGTATCCTCATACGAACAGCCGCTCACCCTCCAGGCCCTGGTACATCCCGGCCACCCATTCGCCATAGCCGTTCCAGATCGTGGTGGGAACGCGTTCGCGCGTGCCGATCAGCAATTCGGTGGCCTGGGACCAGCGCGGGTGGGCGACAGCCGGGTTCACATTGGCCCAGAAGCCGTATTCCTGCGGCTGGATGGTGCCCCAGAAGGTGTTGGGGCGCTGTTCCTGCACGGTGATGCGCACGATGGATTTGCCGGATTTGAAGCCGTATTTCCACGGGAAGACGACGCGCAAGGGCCCGCCATTCTGCTGCGGCAAGGGCTGGCCATACATGCCGATGGGCATGAAGGTCAGCTCGTTCATGGCCTCTGCGATGGTGCAGGCTTCGACATGCGGCCAGGGGAACCAGGTCTGCCGCAGGCCGGGCATGACCGCAGGCAGTTGCGCGGTCTGGAAAGCGAGGAAGCGGCCGCTGCTCAAGGGGCGGACCAGCTCCATCAGGGCGCGCAGCGGGAAGCCGGTCCAGGGCACGGTCATCGCCCAGGCTTCCACGCAGCGCAGGCGGTAGATGCGTTCTTCGACAGGCATCAGGCGGATCAGGTCGTCGATGTCGAATTCGCGCGGGTTTTCGACCATGCCGTCGACCTGCAGGCGCCAGGGCCGGCGGGCCATGCGCTGGGCATCCCGCCAGATGCCCTTGTGCGAGCCGAACTCATAAAAATTGTTGTAGGTGGTGGCCTCGCGCTCCGCGGTCAGGGCGCGGCCGCCCTGGAAGCGCTCGTTGCGCGTGTGCGCGGGCAGGGGCGGTGCCGCACCCACCTGCGCCGCGGCCGGGGCGGCCAGCAAGGCGCTGGCCATCAGCGCGCGGCGGCCAGTGACCAGCGCCTGTGGCGTGACCTGGCTTTCGGGGGCGTTCCAACCTGGGCGGTGGATGATGGGCATGGGTGTTCTCCGTTCAGCGCAAGATAGGTGCGGGTGGGGCCGTGCGGGAGGGGGCAGCCTGGCCGTGCCGGGCGATGGCCCACATGGCGATGGCGGAAGCACCCAGCATCACAGGTTCGGTCAGCAATTGCGGCAATGTGCTGTGGTTGAAGACCAGCACCGTCAGGTAGGAACAGAACAGGCCGAGGCTGAAGGCGGGCAGCGAATTGCGCCCGATGGCGGCAAGCGCCTGGGCCGGCCATGTGCGCACCCATGGGGCGCGGCGCGGCAGCAGCGTCACGACCAGATAGGTCCAGGACAGCGCGTTCAGCAGCCGAAGCGGGCCAAGCTGTTCCTTGCCGACCAGCGCATCGGGCATCCAGCCGGTGACGCGCATGGCGATGCCCAGGGCCACCATGGCGGCCGCACCAACCAACAGAAAATTGTGCCGCCCGATGGCGCGGCCGGTGACCAGCACGCGCCGGCCGAAGAAGGCGCCCAGCATGAACAGCGCGATCCATGGCAGCGGGTGGAAGGCGATGGTGGTGCCGCCAAGCGCGGGCACATCGGGTGGCACGAATTGGCCGGTGGTCCACATCGCGGCGGGCAGCAACAATGCCCAGGCGCCGAAGCGGTCCGACGCCCAGGAAAAGACCGGCAGCGCCAGCATGGCGTAGATGAACAGCGCCAGGATCCCCATGAAGGGTGGCGGTTGGTAGAGCGTGAGCGCGCCACCCAGCAGCGCATACCAGGGGTGGGCGGTGGCGAAATCCCAGCCAGCTTCACCGAGCAGCGTGCAGGCGGTGGCGACCATCATGCCAAAGGCCAGGAACACGATCATGTGGGTGCGCCACATCTTGGCGATACGTGGCAGCAGATCCCGCACGGCGCCGCCGAAGCCGAATTGCGACGCCTTCCACAGGAACAGCGAACCCAGGCCGAAGCCGGAGAGGAAGACGAATTGTTCGGAACTGTCGGAGGTGCCCCAGGCGGCGTGGATCAGCCAGCCGCCGGCGATGCTGCCGAAGGCGTGGGAGAACATGATGGACAGCTGCATCCAGCCGCGCATGGCGTCGAGCGCGGCATCACGGGCCGGCGGCTTCACAGCCGCGGCCTCTCGTCACGATGCAGCCAGAGCAGGAAGCCCGCGACGGTGAGTGTGAAGCAGGCCTCTTTGAACAGCATCGCGCCGTCATTGTAGGGGTCGATACCGATGGGGCCGATCACGTGCAGGAAGATGGCACCCGCCATGATGCCGGCCGACATGAAGGCGCCGTACCAGCGCGTGGGCTGGTTGAGGACGAGGGTGGCGGCGATGATTTCCAGGATGGCGACGGTCCAGCGGATCGGCGCTTCGTGCGCGGGCAGGCCCACCCAGTTGGCGATGGGTTGGAAGACGCCTTGCACGCTGCCCTCGGCACCGGTCAGCTTGAATTGCAGGTAGTAGAGGAATTCCCAGGCGATCCAGCCGGCCGCGATCCAGGAGATGGCGGTGATGATGCGCGGGTTGATGCGGGTGGCGACGGCTTGCATGGATGCGTCCTCAAAGCGGTTCGCCGAGGTTTCGCGGGCCTGGATGGCCAGGTTACGCGCGCGGCCGGATCAGCTTCGTGAAGCTTTCGCCATGCGTCTTCTTGAAAACTGGCAGGCCGCCTTTGCGGATCATGCTCTGGCGGGCACCAGGTTCGGCGGGTCGCGCACCGGCAGGTGGATGAGGGCGGCGAAGGCCGCACCGGCGATGGAGATGCTCCACATCAGGTCATAGCTGCCGGTGGCATCGAAGATGTAGCCGCCAAGGAAAGCGCCGGTGAAACCGCCGATCTGGTGGCCGAGGAAGACCAGGCCGAAGATGGTGGCCAGCCACTGCGTGCCGAAATTGCGCGCGCATAAAGCGACCGTCGGCGGCACGGTGGACAACCACAAAAGCCCCATGAAGGCGCTGAAGATCAGGACGTTCGTGGTGGTCTTTTCCGCCACCATGAAGACCGCCATCAGCACGCCGCGCGCGGCGTAGATCATCACCAGCAGGTTGCGCCGTTGCCAGCGTTGCGAGAGCTCACCGGCGGCCAGGCTGCCCACCACATTGAACAACCCGATCAGCGAGATCGCGCCGGCACCGACATAGGCCGGCAAATGGCAGGATGCGACGAAGCCCGGCATGTGTACGCCCATGAACGACACATGCATCCCGCAGACGAAGAAGCCGAAGAACAGGCACCAGAAGCTGGTGGTGGACAGCGCGCGTTTCAGCGCGACCGCCGCGGGTTCGTCACCGGTCGCACCCTTGGCGGGGCGCGCCGCACGGTCATCCATCGGGATGGCGAGCGGGACCATCAGCAGTGCCAAGCCCGCCAGCAGCAGCATCGCCCCCTGCCAGCCGGCCAGGTTGATGCCGATCTGTGCGAGCGGCACCACCAGGAACTGCCCGAAGGAGGAACCCGCGGTGGACAGGCCCACCGCGCGGCCGCGCATCTCGGGCGGCAGCAGGCGTGTGAGTGTGGCGCTGATGATCGGCATGCCGGCGGCCGAGACGGCGATGCCCATCACCACGCCCGCGAAGAAAGTGAAGAGCGTGATGTCCGAGGACAGCGCCATGCCGGCGATGCCGACGCCGTAGAGCGTGGCACCGCCCATGATGACGGGCCTGGCACCATAGCGATCGGCGAGGTTGCCGCAGATCGGCTGGAACACGCCGTTCAGCAGCACCTGCAGCGCGATGGCGAAGCCGAAGCCCGAGGCGCTCCAGCCGAGCGCGTTGGTCATGGGTGCGAGGAACAGGCCGAAGCTGTTGCGCGTGCCCATCGCGAGTGCCGCCGCGATCACCGCGCAAAGGATCAGGATGCCGGGCGGCACGCGAAGGGCTGTCATGCGGGCAGCTTCGCGTGGCGCGCGCGGGCGCCGCAACAATCATCTGCGCAATGTGCGGCATGCACGGCGCGCATGATGGTCAGCCGAAGATGAAGTCGCTTTGTGCGAGGCTGGCGACGCCGAAGAGCAGCACCAGCGAACCGCCCTGCATCACCTGCGTGTTGCCGCCCGCCGATTGGATGG
>JAAFHD010000112.1:2257-9666 GCA_013298245.1 Alphaproteobacteria bacterium | reverse complement strand
TCTCCGGCACGGCGTATCGCGGCACTGGCAATGGCGGCGACAATGTCATCGTCGGCAATCCGGGTCTGGCCAATTCACTGGCCGGCGCGGGTGGCGCGGATACGCTCTATGGCAGCAGCCTGGCCGACACGCTGATCGGCGGCGCGGGCAATGATGTGCTGTATGGCGAGGGCGGCGCGGACCGCTTCATCTACAACACGCTGGGCTGGGGCTATGACCAGGTGGCGGGCTTCACCGCGGGCCAGGCGCGCATCGATTTTCGCGGCACCGGGCTGCAGTTCGCGGGCCTGGTGCTGAACAGCGGCGGCGGCAACACGCAGGTGGAGGTGGGCAGCCACGCCATCCTGGTATTCGGCGTGGCGACGATGACGGCAGCCGATTTCATCTTCGATCCGCCGGCCTAGAGATTTTTCTCTTCAGCTTCAGAGAAAAACCTCTAGCCGTTGTTGAGAGGCCGATTCACTGGCCAGGCTGATTCAGCCTGTCCAGATCGGGCTCTAACCGGCTTCGATCCGCGCCTCTCGTACCAGCCGCGCCATGCTCTCGCGTTGCGCCGCGACATAGGCCGCGAATTCCGCCTGCGCGTTGCCGACCGGCACCGCGCCCAGCGCATCGAACCGCGCGACCACCGCCGCATCGCGCAACGCCGCCAGCGCCGCTTCATGCAACCGCGCCAGCACCGGCGCGGCCAGCCCGGCCGGCGCATACAGCCCGTTCCACTCGTTCAGCTCGTAGCCAGGAAAACCCTGTTCCGCGATGGTTGGCACATCGGGCAATCCGGGCAGCCGCGCGGCGGTCGAAACAGCCAGCGCCCGCACCCGCCCATCGCGCACCAATTGCAGCGAAGACGACACCGTGCCGAACAGGAAGGTCATATTGCCCGCAATCAAATCCGGCAGCGCCGCCGTGCCGCCGCGATACGGCACGTGCTCCATCTGCACGCCCGCGCGGTTCACCAGCAGCGCTGCCGCCAGATGCGCCGCCGTCGCATTGCCCGACGACCCATAGGGTAGCCCCGGCCGCGCCCGCGCATGCGCCACCAATTCCCCCAGCGTGCGCGCCGGCAGGCTGTTCGGCACGATCAGGATCTGTGGCAGCACCGCCAGTTGCGTGATGGGCGTGAACGCCGTCGCGTAATCAAACGGCAGCCCGCGGATCAGCGACGGGTTCACCGTATGCGCCATGGCGTCGACCATGATGTGCAACCCATCGGCCGGGCTGCGCGCGAGTTCCGCCGCCCCCAGCGAACCACCCGCGCCGGCGCGGTTTTCCACCACGATCGGCTGGCCCAGCAGCGTGGCCATGGGGCCTGCGATCAACCGCGATGTCGTATCCACGCCACCACCCGGCGGATAGGGCGCGATGAGCCGGATTGGCCGCGCGGGCGCCCATTGCGCGAGTGCGGGCGTGGCCAACGCGGTGCCCAGAATGGCGCGGCGGGTGATGGTCATGGCGTGTTCCTCCAGCTTCGGTGCGCGCTAATCCGCTTCGCGCTATACAGCGCGGATGTCTGTCCAATCCATCCCCGTCGAGACCGCTGATGCCGGTGTCCGGCTCGACCGCTGGTTCCGTCGCCACTTCCCGTCGCTGACGCAGGGCGCGCTGCAGAAAATGCTGCGCACCGGCCAGGTGCGCGTCGATGGCAAGCGCGCCGAGGGCAACACGCGCCTGGCCGCCGGCCAGGAAGTGCGCGTGCCGCCCATGCCCAGCGCGCCACCGCCACCACCCCCCATCCGCATCAGCGCCGAGGATGAGGCGATGCTGCACGCCATGGTGCTGTATCGCGACGCCAGCGTCATCGTGCTGAACAAGCCGCATGGCCTGGCCGTGCAAGGTGGCTCGGGCATCACGCGCCATGTGGACGGCATGCTCGACGCGCTGCAATTCGACGCCGAAGCGCGCCCCAAACTGGTGCACCGGCTGGACAAGGACACCTCCGGCATCCTGCTGCTGGGGCGCACCACGTCCGCGGCCGCCGCATTGGCCGCCGCCTTCCGCAGCCGCGACGCGCAGAAGACCTATTGGGCCGTGGTGGTGGGCCAGCCGCAGCATGATGGCGGGCGCATCACCATGTCCCTGGCGCGCGAAGGCGGGCCGCACGGCGAACGCACCGTGCCATCCGATGACGGCCAATTCGCCAACACCGACTACAAGGTGCTGGAAGCCGCCAAGCGCCGCGCCGCATGGTTACAAATGCAACCATTGACCGGCCGCACGCATCAGCTGCGCGTGCATGCCGCCAGCGGCCTGAACACGCCCATCCTGGGCGATGGCAAATATGGCGGCCATGTCGCGCATATGGATGGCCTGCCCGAAGCGCTGCATTTGCACGCCCGCGCCATCCGCATCCCGCACCCCGAAGGTGGGCTGCTGGAAGCCGAAGCGCCGCTGCCCGCGCACATGGTCGAAACTTTTTCCTTCTTCGGCTTCGAAGCGCCAAAACCCCACAAGCCGCGCTGGAAGAAATGATCAAGCGCATCGCCATCGCCGTCGCGGGTCTGCTCGCTCTCGGCGTGGCGGGTGTGGCCGTCTACATCGCCACCTTCGACATCGACGCCTGGCGCCCGCGCATCATCGCCGAGGCGGAACGCGCAACGGGCCGCACGGTCACCATCGGCGCGCTGGAGATGCGCGGCCTCATCACGCCGACCATCGCGCTGTCCAACGCCACGCTCGGCAATCTTGCGGGCGGTTCGCGCGCCGCGATGCTGCATGTGGCGCGCGCGGAAATGCAGGTCTCGCTGCTGGCGCTGATCTCGGGCCGCATCGAAGTGCGGCATCTGATTCTCGAAAGCCCCAACGTGCTGCTGGAGGTGGTGAACGGCACGCCGAACTGGGCGTTCCCAGCCGGCCCCGCGACCGGCGCCGCACCCGATGTCGCGATCGGCCGCCTGTCCATCCGCCACGCGCGGCTGGCCTTTCCGGGCGGCCCTGCGGGCGGCGTGGAATTGATCCGGCTGGACGCCGAGGGCGATGACGAATTGCGCGGCAACGCCGAACTGCGCTGGGATGATACGCTGCTGCGCATCACCACGCGTGGCGCGCCGCTCGCGCGCATGATGGCGGGTGCGACCGGCACGCTGCCGCTCTCCGCGCGGATTGAAATGGAAGGCGCGCGCCTGTCCCTGGATGGCACTTTGCGCGGCCTGCAGGACTACGTGCTGGACGCGGTCGGCCAGGCAGACCAGGCCGCGCTGCGCCGCATCGCGACATTGCTCGGCCGCACCGGCCCGCTGCCCGAACGCGTCGCGATCACCGCGCGCATTGCCGGCAATGGCTGGGGCTGGCCGCGCGAACAGGCGGTGCGCTTCGAAATGGGCGCGGTGGAAATCGCCCCCGGCGTCGCGCTGCAAAGCACGCTGGTGGAATCCGCCAGCGCCGACGCACCGCTGCGCGTCACGCTGGCCGGCACGCGGCTGGGCGATGCTTTCACACTGGAAGGCGGTATCGGCCCATGGCGCCCCGCGCAGCCGGTGCCATTGGATTTGACCGGCACGCTGCTTGGCCATCGCTTGCGCGTGGCGGGTGCGGTCGCGGAACCACAAGCCGGGCGCGGCATCGCGGTGGATGCAACCCTGGAATCACCCGTGCTGGGCCAGGTGCGGGCGCGTGTCGCGGAACGCGGCGCCTTCTTCGCCGATGGCGTGGAACTGTCTGCGATCCGCGCCGAAGGTGCCACCACGCAGGATGGCGACCTGCTGCTCTCCGCCGCCGGCATCAGCGGCCGCGTCGCATTGGGGCGTGTGGACCTGGACGCACTTCCGGCCGCGCCAAGTGCTGCGCCCGCGCCACCCGCGCGGCGCGATGCGCGCATCATTCCCGACACGCGCATCGAACTCGGCCCTCTGACCGCCATGCCGCTGGACCTGGCGCTGACCATCGCCACGCTGCGCCAAGGCGGCCAGGATTTTCGCGACATCACCGCGCGCATCAACGTGGCCGATGGCCGCCTGCGCCTGGACCCGCTGGGCGTCACGCTGCCGGCCGGGCGCATCACGCTGCGCGTCGCGGCGCAGCCAGGCCCGACGGCCACACAAATCCAGATCGGCCTGCGCGCCGATGCGCTGGATATGGCGCAACTGCTGCCCAACCCGCCCATCTCGGGCCGCGCGGAACTGGACATCGACCTGCGCGGCCAGGGTGCCACATGGCGTGCGGTGGCGGCCAATGCCGTGGGCCATGCCGGGCTTGCCGTGCTGAACGGCCATGTGAACGCAGCACTGGTGCAGGGCGCGCTGCCGGCGGGCCTTGCACCACGCATTGATGTGGCGTGCCTGGCGATGCGCTTCGATGTGGTGGCCGGCATCGCGCAGGCGCGCACGCTGTATGCGGATACGTCGTTGGGCCGCGTCAGTGGAGGCGGGCAGATCAACCTGCGCGATGAATCACTGGCGCTGCGATTGGGCACGGATCTGCGCCTGCCGCCGGCCATCCGCATCCGCGCGCCGGTGCCGATCAGTGGCACGGTGGGCGCACCACGCATCGACAATGCGGCGCTGATTGCCGGTGGTGTGGCGGGCACAGCACTTGGCACCGCGACGGGCCTGGTGCCGGGCTTGAACCAGGCGCTGGGCGTGCAAGGCATGCCGGATTGCGGCCCACCGCTCTCGGTGGCACGCGGCGGGCGTGCGGGCCCGGTGCCGCGTTCGCTGATGCCGGCGGAATCCGCGCCGGTGCAGAACCTGATGCGAGGCCTGGGAATTCGATGAAGCGTTTTTGGGATATGGCGGCGGTGGCACCCACAGGCGATGCGCTTGGCGTGCTGCTGGATGGCAAGCCGGTGCGGCTGCCGAATGGTGCTTCGCTGCATGTGCGCGGTGCGGCCTTGGCCGATGCGATCGCGGCCGAATGGGGCGCGGCAGGCGGCGCCAAGGGCGGCGATTTCACCCAGGAGGACATCCCGCTGACGCGCCTGGTCGGCACCGCGCAGGAACGCGTGGCACCCAACCCCGAAGCGATGGTCGAAGGCATCGCGCGATATGGACAGAGCGACCTGCTTTGCTATCGCGCCGAGGATGCGCGGTTGGCAGCGGTGGAGGCCGCGCAATGGGACCCTTGGCTGGATTGGGCGCGCGCCGAACTGGGCGCCGCGCTGCACACCACGGCAGGCATCATTCATGTCACGCAACCCGCGCCGGCGCTGGCCGCGCTGCGCCGCGCGGTGGCGGCGCATGCGCCGATGGAACTGGCCGCACTTGGCGTCGCGGTGCCGGCCTTGGGCAGCCTGGTGCTGGGGTTGGCCGTACTGCGCGGCGCGCTGGATGCCGCCGAGGCGCACCGCCTCTCCGCACTGGACGAACACTGGCAGGAGGAATTCTGGGGCGCTGACCCCGATGCCATCGCGCGCCGTCGCAACCAGGCCGCCGATGTCGCGCTGGCCGCGCGCTTCGCAGCACTGGTGCGCGAATGAGGGCGCGGCACCTGCTGATCGAAGGCCGCGTGCAGGGCGTGGGCTATCGCGATTGGCTGGTGGATACAGCGCGCCGGCACGGGCTGGATGGCTGGGTGCGAAACCGTCGCGATGGGCGTGTGGAAGCCCTGCTGTCAGGCCCGGAACCGGCGGTGGCGGCGGTGCTGCTGGCGTGCAGGCGGGGGCCGCCAATGGCGCGGGTGGAGAGCATCGAGGAAAGCTTCGCCGACCCGCCAGACGCACCCGGTTTCCATCGCATGCCCAGCTTGTGAAGACCGATTGGCTGGAGGTTTCGGCGCTGGTCGGCGCCGGCGTCGCGGGCGCCTTGCAGATCGGGAAATTGGCGCCGGCGATGCTGAAGATCGCGGCGGAATTCGACATCGGGTTGGCGGGGGCGGCGGCGCTGCTGTCGGTGTTCTCGTTGCTGGCGGCGTTGGTGGGCGCGGGTGCTGGCATGCTGGCGGCGCGGGCGGGTGTGCGGCGGGCATTGTTGGCCGGGTGCTTCGCGCTGAGCGGCGCGGGCCTGGTGCTGGCAGTGGCGCCGGATGCCACCACGCTGTTCGTCGCGCGGTTTGTGGAAGGCTTTGGTTTTCTGGCGATCGTGGTCTCGGCGCCCAGCGTGATCGCGGCGCGCGCAGCACCTGCGGATCGTGCGGCGGCGATGGCGGCGTGGTCCTGCTTCATGCCGACGGGCATCGCGATCGGGCTGTTCGCGGCACCCATCGTGGAGGCCGCGGGGTGGCGCTTTGCCTGGGGTTTGGCGGCGTTGCTGCCGGCCTTGGCGGGGCTGGTCATCATGTGGCGCGTGCCCCCGGTGGCGGTGACCAGCGATGGTATTCTGGACGGGTTGCGCCGCGTGTGGGCGGCGCGGAAGCCGGCGCTGATCGCGGCTGGGTTTTCCTGTTACGCGGCGATTTATACGGGCATCGCGGCGTTTCTGCCGGCGTTTCTGGTGCAGCGTTTCGGCGCCGGGGTGGGGCTGGCGGGGATGGTCGCGGCGCTGGCGGCGGTGGCCAATATTGCCGGGAATCTGCTGGCGGGACGGGCGATGGCGTGGGGTGCGGCGCCGCTGTTGCTGGTGCTGGGTGGTGGGGCAGCGATGACAGTGCTGGCGGTCGCCACCTTTGTGGTTGCGCCGGGCTTGTGGGCGGCGTTGGGGTTGGCGCTGGTGGCCTCTGTGTTGGGCGGGATGGTGCCGGCCAGCCTGTTCGCGCTGGTGCCGGGCAGTGTCGCGGACCGCGCCTTGGTGGCGCCGGCGCTGGGGTTGACGGTGCAGGCGAATAATCTGGGCCAGGTGGTCTGGCCGCCCGTCATGGCGTGGTGCGCGGGGTTTGGTTGGGGGTGGATGGCGGTGCCTTTTTTGGTGCTGGGCGCGGGGTTGCTGGGGGCGGCGCTGGCGTTGCGCCGGGCGGGTTAGCCGGTCATGGCGCCGGCCGGGCGGCGCAGATCGGCAGCGGCTTCGACCAGGTTCTGGCCAGGGCGGGACATCACGGTTTGCACCGCACCCGCCAACCAGGTGACGTCGGGCCAGGTCTTTACGTCGTGGCCGCGGGCGGCGAGGTCGGCGCGGGTTTCGGGCGGGATGCGGCCTTCGACCGCCAGGCGCTTCGGGAAGTATTCGAAGGGCGCGAAGGAGGAGGGGAACGCGTAGCTCGCGACGCGCGGCGCGCCGACCGCGTCGCCCAATGGCATGCCGAATTGCACCACGTTCAAAAGCACTTGCAGCATGGCCTGGATTTGCACGTCGCCGCCGGGGGTGCCGAGGGGCAGCACGCCGCCGTCTTCGGCCACGTAGATCGCCGGGTTGGGGGTCAGGCGCGGGCGCTTGCCGGGGGCGACGCCGGAGGGGTGCGCGGGGTCGGGGCGGGATTGGCTGCCGCGGTTGGAGGGGATCAGGCCCAAGCCCGGCACCACCGGGGAATTCCAGGAGCCGTCGGAGGGTGTCGCGGAAAACGCGTTGCCGTGGCGGTCGATGACGGCGCAGTAGGTGGTGTCGGCC
>JAAFHD010000112.1:0-2247 GCA_013298245.1 Alphaproteobacteria bacterium | reverse complement strand
GACGGTGGGCAGGGCGCGGTCGCTGGGGAGCGGTTCGTTCAGGGCGCCGAGGATGGGGTCGGGCATGCCGGGGTGGGCGGTGGCGCCGATGCCGCGGGCGCGGGCGCGGATGTGGGGGGCGGAGAGAAGTTCGGCGACGGGGACATGGATGAAGGCGGGGTCGCCGAAGAAGGCCTCGCGGTCGGCCATGGCGCATTTGATGGCTTCGGTGAGGGTGTGCAGGTAGTCGGCGCTGTTGTGGGACATATTCGCGATGCCGGCTTCGTCGGCCAGTAAGGCGGCTTCCAGCAGGGCCGGGCCTTGGCACCAGGGGCCGCAGACCAGCAGTTCGCCGCCGCGCCAGGGGCGACGCACCGCGGGTTCGATGCGGCTGCGGAAACTGGCCAGGTCCTCGCGGGAGAGGAAGCCGCCTTCGGCCTTCTGGTGCGCGGCGATTTTGGCGGCGATGTCGCCCTTGTAGAAGGCGGCGTGGGCGGCGGAGAGGCCGGCCTCGCGGGTGGGGGCGGTGCGGGCTTCATCGGCCATGTATTGCAGCGTGGCGGCGAGGTCGGATTGGACGAAGCGCTCGCCGGTTTCGGGCACGCGGCCGTGGGGCAGGAAAATGGCGGCGTTGGAGGACCAGCGTTCGTATTCGGCGCGGTGGGTGAGGATGCTTTCGCGCAGCAGGGGGAAGACGGCGAAACCTTCTCGCGCGAAGCGGATGGCGAAGCTGGCCACGTCTTCGAAGCGCCAGGTGCCGTGGCGGGCAAGGGCGGTGATCCAGGCATCGGGGGCGGCGGGGACGACGGTGCGGCGGACACCTTCGGGGATGCGGCCGTCGTGTTCGCGCATGAAGATGTCGGGCGGCAGGGCGGCGGGCCAGTGGCCGAGGCCGGCGATGGTTTCGACCGTGCCATCGGCCAGGCGGATCATGATGGGGGCGACGCCGCCGACATTGACCAGGTCAGGCAGCAGGACGCCAAGGGCCATGCCGGCGGCGCAGCCGGCATCGATGGCGTTGCCGCCGTTTTCAAGGACGGTATGGGCGGCGCCGGCGGCCAGGTGGTGACCGGCGGCGACGCCATGCCTTGGACCATGGAAGGTGGGGAACATGTGGGGCCTCCGGGCGGCAGGATAGCGCGAATGGAGCGGGTTGCGACATATTCGGTGGGCGAGGCGGATTTTCCTTACTGCCTTACTATCTTGCTATCTTACGGGCCTGGATTTTGTGGCGGGCGCTGCGTTAGCGGGGGCCGGGACGCGGCCTAAAGAGAGGCTTTCGGCAGTCCGCCCGGGCTGCCTGGATGGGTTGATGCGGTTGTCAAAACAGCCTGGCTTTCATAGGATATAAAGCCTTATTTGTCAAGCCGACCAGACGAAGGTCAGCTCGTGCTTGTTCTGCGCGCCATGGAATAGCCGCCCGCCGGGGATTTCGGCGAAGCCGGCGACGGTTTCGTGGTCCGTGCCGCCTTGGAACTTGATGGTCACCATGATGTGGCGCGCCACGGGCAGCCAGCGGCGGACCAACGCCAGCAGGCGCGGCGGGTAGCAGATGACGTCGCTGAACAGCCATTCCACCGGGCGCGGTTCCAGGGCGAAGGCGCTGTCCTGCAGCCAGGTCACGCCGGGCAGGGCCATCACGCCGGGGTCCAGCGGCGCCTTGTCCACGGCGGTGACGCGCGCGCCCAGCTGGGCCAGCGCCCAGGTCCAGCCGCCGGGGGATGCGCCGAGGTCCATGCATTGCGCCCCGGCCGCGGGGTGGCGGCCCCAGCGGGTCAGGCCTTCCCATAGTTTCAGGTAGGCGCGGCTGGGGGGGCCTTCGCGGTCTTCGACGAAGCTGGGGGTGCCGTTGGGGAAGGGGCTGGTTTTGGTGGCGGATGCCAGCATCAGGTCGGGGGAGAGCAGGCACCAGGCGCCCAAATGGGACGTGGGGGGCGCGGCGGGGAAGGCCATGGGTTTCGCGCTGACCACGGGCAGGCGGGCCTCGATCAGCTTGGAACGGCGGTGATGCGCGGCGGGCAGCATGGCCCAGTTGCGCTGGATGGCGCGCAGGCCGTCGGCGGCGCCGGCGATGGAGGGGGCGGGGAGAAGTAGGGGTTCGGTCCAGGTTTCGAGCGCCCAGGCGGTGGGGATGGGGGCGGCTTCGGTCATCGCCAGGCGGCCATGCCACAGGGCGGGGGGCAGGCCGGCGCGAGTGAGTTCTTCAGAGAGTTGCGATTCGAAACCCTCTGCGGCCAGGTAGGCGGCGCCGGGTGGGGTCTCGGAGGG
>JAAFHD010000111.1:8811-9697 GCA_013298245.1 Alphaproteobacteria bacterium | reverse complement strand
CGCGCCGGGTCGATGCGGAAAGTGCCGGCGTGGAAGGCGGCGAAGGGCTGGCAGGCGGCCAGCGCCAGCCCAGCCAGGGCGACCATGACAATGCGTTTCATGGCGCCCCCTATAACACTACCAGCGGCGCCAGCCATGATGGTGATGATGGCGCCACCCGCCGCCATGATGGCCGCGCCAGCCATGGTGATGGCCCCAGCCGCCATGGTGGCCTCGCCAGCCGCCATGCGGGCGGTGCCCCCAGCCTCGACCATAGCCCGTGTGGTAATAGCTGGGCTGCGAGGCGCTGATCGCCAGGCCCGTGACGGCCGCGGCGCCGGCGCCCAGCAGCAGGGTATTGCCGACATCCAGGCTGCCATCCGGATACTGGCAGCCGCCCAGCGCCAGGGAGGCGGCGAGGAGGCCCGTCGTCATCAACTTGCGCATGGGCTTGGCCCTTTCAGGCTGCGGCGGGGGCCGCGTTGGGGGTTACCAGCGGCGATAGCCGTAGGGGTTGCCATAGCCATACCCATAGCTGGGCTGGCGATAGCCATACCCGTAGCCATTGCTGGCATAGCGATAGCTGGGCTGCGAGGCGCTGGCCGCGACACCGGCCACGGCGGCGACACCCGCGCCCAGCAGCAGGGTGTTGCCGACATCCAGGCGGCCATCCGGCGTCTGGCAGGCGGCCAGGCCGAGGGTGGCTGCGAGGGCGGAGACGGTGAGAAGCTTGCGCATCGTCGTGGTCCTATGGGCCAGGGGAGGGTTGGTCCTGGCGTGGATAGGGTTGTCGCAGATGGGCGTGGCGGGGGTGTGGTGGGGTGATGGCGCGGTGGGGCGGGAGTGTGGAATTATGGTGGCACGGGTTGAGTCACCTTGATTCGGCCAGGATATTTCGGCCAAACTC
>JAAFHD010000111.1:2347-8801 GCA_013298245.1 Alphaproteobacteria bacterium | reverse complement strand
AGAATGTTCCAGGCACTTCAATTTGGTATTTTTGATAGAAACTACGGATTAATATTTTTTGGGAGATGATGCTTTGTATAAATTTAGTCATAATGAGGCGAGAATTCATTCCGGCATCGCGACTTTTGTCATTTCGTCTTTATTTAATATTGGATTTTATATTCTATTTTGTGGATTTTGTTTACAATTTCAGTCTATCCGAGATGACAATATAGAACAAATTAGTAATTTTATTGGTATTTTGTTATTCAATTTTACTGGATGGTATATAATAATAATTTTAATTATATTTGAGATTTATGAAAACAAAAAACTAATGCCATTAAACAGACCGGAATATTATTATCCTGAATTCGGGCCCCCAGAAAAAATAGAGTATGAAGACATAAATAAATCAAATTTTTCATGGTCGATTTTTATTTTTGGATTATTGTTAGTGATTTTCACATCATTGTCTATTATTTCAGAAGTATTTAAGCATTGTGATAAATTTACTTGTCCTATCTGACGTTTTCCGAGACTGAACAGATTCGGTCAGAGCGTGCGCCGAACGCAAAACGCATCGACGTTGAGGGCGCGCTGAACCAGGGATCGAACTCAAGATGGCCCGCAGGCCCCGCGCCACCCTCCAGCGAGGTAAATTCCCGCTCTCTACCGCCCCACCAAAAAAATGGCGGGCCACGAAGGCCCGCCAAGTTAAGGGAGGAAACGTCCAAGAAAGGCAACCAAGGCACTTGTCCCTGGCTGCTGAGATGAACATAGGGCGCCGATCGCTCGCATGCAAGCAATTTTTTGCATCGCAGCAAAGATGAAATGGCGTTCATCACGCTTGGCACCCATGCGCCAACCGCATGCGCGCCCTCAACGCCCCCGAAAAACCGCTGCCCTCTTCGCGTTGAAGGCCGCCACGCCCTCATGCCGGTCCTCGGTGCCGACCAGGCGGTTGTATGCCTCCACCTCCAGCCGCAGCGCGGAATGCAGGTCGGTCTCGGCGCCGAAGCGGATGCTGGTTTTCGCCTGGCGGATCGCCAGCGGGGCATTGGCCGCGATGCGCGCGGCGGTGGCCAGCGCCGCCGGCAGCAGCTCGGCCGCGGGCAGCACGCGGTTCACCACGCCCCATTCCAGCGCGTCGGCGGCGGAAAACGGCAGGCCGGTGAAGATGATTTCCTTCGCCCGGCGCGACCCTGCGGCGCGCGGCAGGTTCTGCGTGCCGCCGGCACCTGGCATGATGCCCAGCGTCACCTCGGTCAGCGCGAAGCGCGCGCCCTCGGCCGCATAGGCGAAGTCGCAGGCCAGCGCCATTTCGCAGCCGCCGCCATAGGCCGCGCCATTCACCGCCGCGATCACCGGGATGGCGCAGTCCATCAACGCCCAATAGGCGCGCTCAAAAATCTCATGCTGCGCCTGCCATTGCGCGTCGGTCATGCCGTTGCGCTCCTTCAGGTCGCCGCCGGCGCAGAAGGCGCGCTCGCCAGCGCCGGTCAGCACGATCGCCCGCACGCCTTCCGGCACGACAGCGCGCGTCCCCTCCGGCACCGCCTGGAAGAAGGCCAGCAGGTCGCGGCCCATCTGCGTGTTCAGCGCATTAGCCGCCTGCGGCCGGTTCAACCGCAACAGCACCACATGCGGCGCTGCGTGCTCAACCGCGAGGGTCTCGAACATCACCCCGCGCTCAAATTCGCGCGGCGGACGACGTTCTCGTACACCGCGCGTTGTTCGCGCAGAAACACGTTCATCGCCGCCGCGCCCTTGGGCTGCATCTGCAATCCGGCGTTGGAAAAGCGCTCGCGCGTGGCGGGGTCCGCCAGCCATTCCAGCGATGCGGCCGAGAGCCGTTCAATGATCGCCGGCGGTGTCGCGGCCGGCGCCATCAGGCCGATCCAGGCGCCGATGTCGAATTCCGGCGCGTTCAGCGCGCGCGCGATCGGCACCACGTTTTCCGCCAGCGGCGTGCCCTCGCGGAGCGACACGCCATAGGCGCGCAGCCGCCCGCCGCGAACATGCGGCATGGTCGTGGCCGCGGTTTCCATCGTGTAGTCCACCTGGCCGCCCAGGATGGCCGTCAGCGCCGGCGCGCTGCCCTGGAAGGGCACATGCACCGCCTGCGCACCCGCCACCGCATTGAAGAATTCGGTGATGAGATGCGCCGTCGCCCCGGTGCCGGAAGACGCGAAGGTGAAGCGCCCCGGCGATGCGCGCAGCCGGGCCACGAATTCCTGGATGGTCTGCGCCGGGAAATTGGGGTGCGACACCAGCACGAAGGGTGCGAGGCCCCCCAGCGCCACGCCGGTCAAATCGCGCTCCACATCGTATGGCATGCGCTGCACCAGCGGGTTGATGGATACCGGGCCGGATGATGCGCCCAGCAGCGTGAAGCCATCGGGTGCGGCCTTGGCCACCGCGTCGGTGCCGATGGAACCACCCGCGCCGGCGCGGTTTTCAATGACGAAACTGGTGCCGAGGCGCGGGCCCAGCCCATCCGCGAACAGGCGGGCCACGATGTCGGTCGCCTGCCCCGGCGTCCAGGGCACGATGATGCGGATGGGGCGGCCGCCGGGCCAGGCTTGTGCGTGTGCGATGGCGGGTGCGGCCATGGCGGCGAAGAGGGTGCGGCGATGCATGGTGTTCACTCCGCCCGGATGTTGGCGCGGCGCACGACATCGGCGAACAATTCGCGCTGCGTGGCCAGGTAGGTGGTGAATTCGGCGGGGCCGCGCACATCCATCGCCAGGCCGACATTGGCGAAGCGTTCGCGGGCCTCGGGGGTCGCCAGCCAGGCGAGGGATTCGCGCGCCAGGCGTTCCTGGATGGCGGCGGGCGTGCCGGCCGGCGCCATCAGGCCGATCCAGGCGCCCATGTGGAAGCCCGGCGCGTTGAAGAACTGCGAAAATGTCGGCAGATCATTGGTGATGGCGCCGGCATCGCGCAGCGACACGCCATAGCCGCGCAGGCGTCCACCGCGGACATGCGGCATGGTCGCGGCCGCGGTTTCCAGCGTGTAGTCCACCTGGCCGCCCAGGATGGCGGTGATGGCCGGCGTGCTGCCCTGGAAGGGGACGTGAACAGCGTCCAGCCCGGCGGTGAAGTTGAAGAACTCGTTGACCAGATGCGCGGTGGCGCCGGTGCCGGAGGAGGCGAAGGTGTGCCGCCCCGGGGCCGCGCGCACGCGGGCGATGAATTCCGCCAGGTTCTGCGCCGGGAAATTCGGGTGCGTCACCAGCACATAGGGCGACTGGCCGCCGAGGGCGATCGGCGCCAAATCCCGCGCCACGTCATAAGGCACGCGCTGCACCAGCGGCGAAATCGTGGCCGGGCCGGCCGATGCGGCCAGCAGGGTATAGCCATCGCCTGCGGCCTTCGCGACCACATCGGTGCCGATGGTGCCGCCCGCGCCGGCGCGGTTTTCCGGCGTGACGGGCACGCCCAGGCGCTGCGTCAGGGCGTCGGCGAAGAGGCGGCCGATCAGGTCTGTCGCCTGGCCCGGCGGCCAGGGGATCACCATGCGGATGGGGCGCGCGGGCCAGGCCTGCGCCTGGACGGCGGGTGCTGCCAGGACAGCGGGCGCAATAAGGGCGCTGCGGCGCGTGAGCATGGACGTTGTCTCCCTTTTGTTGAGCGGGAGATAATGCGCCGACGGGCTTCGCGCCAGTGTCAGCGCAACAGGGCCTGCGCGTCGTCCCACAGGCGGGTGGTCAGCGCGGCGGCGGGTTCGGCGACCGACATGCCGACGCCCTGCCCGGCCCAGAGCTGCATGGCGCTGGCGTCGTTGGCGCGGGCGGCGGCTTCGCGCAGCGGGCCGGTCAGCACGCGTTGCAGGGGGTAAGGCGCGGGTGGGTCGGTGGCGAAGGCGTCGGTGACGCGGTTGCGGATGCCGCGCGCCAGGCGGCCGGAGAAGCCTCGGGTTTGCACGGTGTCCTCGGCCTGGGCGGTGGCCAGGGCGGCGGCCCAGGCGGGGTGGGTGCCGGCCTCCGGGCTGCGCAGGTAGGCGGTGCCGAGTTGCACGGCGGAGGCGCCCAGCATCAGGGCGGCGGCGATGCCGCGGCCATCCATGATGCCGCCGGACGCGATGACGGGCACGCGCAGCGCATCGGCGAAGCGGGGGATTTGGACGAAGAGGCTGGCTTGTTGTGCCTCGGCCGCCAGGGGGTCGAAGCTGCCGCGATGGCCGCCGGCTTCGATGCCCTGGGCCACGATGGCGTCGGCGCCGGCGGCCTCGGCGGCGCGGGCTTCGTCGAGGGTGGTGGCGTTGCAGATCCACAACCCGCCGCGCTGGTGCAGTTCGGTGACGAAGGCAGGGTCGAACAGGCCCATGATGGTGGACACGACCGGCGCGCCCGCATCCAGCAGGGCCTGGCATTGCGCGGCGAAATCCTGGGTGTAGGGGCCGTCGGACAGGGTTGGGGGTGCGGCACCCAGGGCGGCCAGGCGGGCGGCGACGGCGGCTTCGTGGGCGGTGTCGCGCACTGGCGCGGGGTCGGGCGCCCAAAGGTTGATCTGGAAGGCGCCATTGCCCGCCGCGCGGGCCTGGCGCGCCCAGTCGCGGATGGCGTCCGGGCCCAGCAGCAGCGCGCCGCAGGCGCCCAGGCCGCCCGCAGCACCCACTGCGGCCGCCAGTGCGGGCGGGGAGGCGCCGGCCATCGGCGCCTGCAGGATGGGGATGCGGATGCCGAAGCGGGTGCAGAATGCCTGCACGCGGGCGTGGATGGCGCTGGTCATGGGGGCGCATTTTCCGCGCAATCGAATTCGTCGCAACCCCGTAACCATTCCGCGCGGCACGACGAAACCCTGGCGAAACCAGAGGCGATCATGGAATGTTGACCGCGACTTTCGACAGGATGGACATGACAGCGGACAGGCCCGCCGCCGATGCCCGCGATATGCGCTGGTCCGCGTTGATGGCGGCGGCACAGGGTGGTGATGCGCGCGCCTATGACGCGCTGCTGCGCGAGTGCATGCCGCAAATTCGCGCCGTGGTGCGGGTGCGCGTGCGCAATGCGGCAGATGCCGAGGATGCCGTGCAGGACACGCTGCTGACGCTGCATGCGCTGCGGCATACCTATGATCCCTCGCGGCCGTTCAAGCCTTGGCTGAACGCGATCGCCGAACGCCGGGCGATTGATCGGCTGCGCCGCGCGGGCAAGCACAACCGCCGCGAAACCGCGATGGATGACGCGCCGGAACAGGGCACGGAGGCGGTCGGCACCGCGCGGCTGGAAGCGGCGGAATTGCGCGCCGCCGTGGCGGAATTGCCGGAATCCCAGCGCACCGCCTTGCGCCTGGCGAAGCTGGAGGAGCGCCCTTTGAAGGAGGCCGCCGCGATCAGCGGGCTGTCAGTCGGTGCCTTGAAGATAGCGACGCATCGCGCCATTGCCGCGCTGCGTGGAAGGTTTGGTGATGGACAGCGATGACTTGATCGCCCGCCTGGCGCGGGATGCGAAACCGGTGCGCCGCCTGGCCCCGCCCTGGATGGGTGCCCTGGCCTGGCTGGCCGTGGCCGGGCTGTTCATGGGTGGCGTCGTGGCCGTGGTGGGGCTGCGGCATGACCTGGAGGCGCGGCTGGGGCTGATGTCGGAGCAGTTGAACCTGGTGTTTGCCGGTGCGACCGCGGTGCTGGCGGCCTTGGGCGCGTTTCATCTGGCGCGGCCGGATGGCGATGCGCGCTGGGCCTGGGTGCCCGTGGCACCCGCGCTGGGCTGGATTGCGGGCATGGGGGCGGGCTGCATTGGCGAAATCTGGCGCGGCGGGCTGGTCATGGGCACCAGTTTTGAATGCGCGCGGTTCATTGTGGGCTTTGGCGTGCCGCTGACATTGTCGATGCTGTGGATGGTGCGGCATGCGGCGCTGACCAGGCCGGTGGAAGTGGCGGCTTTGGCCGGCTTGGCGGCTTCCGCGATGGCGGCGCTGGGGTTGGCGCTGGTGCATCATCTGGATGCGGCGGCGATGGTGCTGGTGTGGCATGGCGGGTCGGTGGCGCTGAGCGTGTGGGTGGCGAAGCGCTGGGGCACGAAGGCGCTGGCGGCGATGGGGCCGCGGCTGACGCACTGAGGCGGGGCGGGGCCTATCGGGCCGATTGGGCGGATCGATTGGCCGGCATGCGCGGGCCATGGCAGCCTGGGGGCATGAAAAACCAAGCCCTCCTTCTCGTCCTGGCCGGCATGCTGGCCGCCCCCGCCGCGCAAGCGCAGACGGCCAGCTTCTGCGACGGACGCTTCGTGGTGCAGAGTGCGACCATGCAGCAGGTCACGCGGGGCAGCGTGCAGGTGGCGCTCTATACGCTGGTGGTGGCCAACCGTGCCGAGGGGGCGCTGAACTTCACCTTCGCGACCAACAACCAGAGGCTGGCCCTGTCACGGCCAGACGCGCGCGGCCGGTTGGCGGCGCTGGAAGTCGGGCGCAGCATCCAGCCGGTGGAGATGGTCCAGGACCCGAATGCGCGTGTGGGTTGGTCGCCGAT
>JAAFHD010000111.1:0-2337 GCA_013298245.1 Alphaproteobacteria bacterium | reverse complement strand
AGCCCGACCAGCGCGCCCAGGATGGCCCAGTTGCGGGCGCGGCGGCGGCGGAGGAATTCCTCGTCGGGTTTCATGCGAGCACCAGGTGGTCCAGCACCAGCGCGCCGAACAGGGCAAAGAGGTAGTAGATCGAGACCTTGAAGCAGCGCTTGGCGGGTGCGTCCTTGGTGAGTGACACGCCGGTGGCGTCCTGTTCATCGCGCCAGACATTCCAGGCGTGGCGCAGGAACCACAGACCCAGCGCGGTGGCCGAGACGCCATAGATCCAGCCGGTCATGCCGAAGAACCAGGGCGAGATGGCCAGCGGCAGCAGTGCGACGGTGTAGACCAGCACCTGCTTGCGGGTTTCCCGCGCGCCGGCGACCACCGGCAGCATGGGCACGCCGGCGCGTTCGTAATCGGCATGGGCAAAGAGGGACAGCGCCCAGAAATGCGGCGGCGTCCACAGGAAGATGATGGCGAACAACAACAACGGTTCCGCGCTGATGGAGCCGGTGACGGCGACCCAGCCGATCAGCGGCGGGAAGGCGCCGGCGGCGCCGCCGATGACGATGTTCTGCGGCGTGCGGCGCTTCAGCCACATGGTGTAGACGAAAACGTAGAACAGGATGGATGAGGCCAGCACCGCGGCGGCCAGCCAGTTGGTGGCCAGGCCCATCAGGGCGACGGAACCCGCGCCCAACGCCACGCCGTATGCCAGCGCGGAGCCGGCTTCCACGCGGCCGGCGGGGATGGGGCGGTTCTGTGTGCGGCGCATCACCGCGTCGATGTCGCGGTCGTACCACATGTTGATGGCGCCCGCGGCGCCGGCGGCGATGGTGATGCAGAGGATGGCGGTGAAGGCCAGCACGGGGTGCATGGGGCCGGGTGCGACCAGCAGGCCGGCGATGCCTGAATACACCACCAGCGTCAGCACGCGCGGCTTCAGCAGCGTGAACCAGTCACGCACCTCGGAACCATGGGCCAGGTCCGATCGCGAATGGCCGGAGGCCATCGCGTGAATCGGCCCGTCAAAGCCTAGGGGGGCCGAAGCCCCCCCGTTTTGCGCGGTGATGTCGCTCATGGCCTGCGCTTAGCGGATACGCGGCAGTTCTTCAAAGGTGTGGAAGGGCGGCGGGCTGGCCACCTGCCATTCCAGCGTGGTCGCACCTTCACCCCAGTAGTTGGGCGCGGCCACTTCGCCACGACGGAAGGTCACCCACATCACGTAGAAGAAGAACAGGAAGGAGAAGATGGCGATATACGAACCGAAGGACGCCACCATGTTCCAGCCCGACATCGCATCCGGATAATCCGGATAGCGGCGCGGCATGCCCTGGTTGCCCAGGAAGTGCATGGGGAAGAAGGTCAGGTTCACGCCCACGAAGGTCAGCCAGAAATGGATCTGGCCGAGCTTTTCCGGATACTGCCGGCCGGACATTTTGCCGATCCAGTAGTAGATGCCGCAGTAGATCCCGAACACCGCGCCCAACGAGAGCACGTAGTGGAAATGCGCCACCACGTAATAGGTGTTGTGCAGGATCTGGGTGATGGACGCGTTCGCCAGCACCACGCCGGTGACACCACCCACGGTGAACAGGAAGATGAAGCCGATGGCAAACAGCATCGGCGTGTCGAACCGCATGGACCCGCCCCACATCGTGGCGATCCAGGAGAAGATTTTGACGCCCGTTGGCACCGCGATGACCATGGTCGCGGCCATGAAATAGGCCCGCGTGTCCACGTCCATGCCGGACTGGTACATGTGGTGCGCCCACACGACGAAGCCGACCACGCCGATCGCGACCATCGCGTACGCCATGCCCAGATAGCCAAACACCGGCTTCTTGCTGAAGGTGGAAATCACGTGGCTGACGATGCCGAAGGCCGGCAGGATCATGATGTAGACTTCGGGGTGGCCGAAGAACCAGAACAGGTGCTGGAACAGCACCGGGTCGCCGCCGCCCTCGGGGCGGAAGAAGGCCGTGCCGAAATTGCGGTCGGTGATCAGCATGGTGATCGCACCACCCAGCACCGGCACCGCCAGCAGCAGCAGGAATGCCGTGACCAGCATCGACCACACGAACAGCGGCATCTTGTGCAGCGTCATGCCAGGGGCGCGCATGTTCAGGATGGTGGTGATGAAGTTCGCCGCACCCAGAATGGACGACGCACCGGCGAGGTGCAGCGCGAACAGCGCCATGTCCATCGCCGGCGACGGGTGATAGGCGCTGTCGGACAGCGGCGGATAGATGGTCCAGCCGGCGCCAGCACCCTCGCCCACGAACATGGTGCCACCCAGCAGCAGGAAGGCCGGCACCAGCAGCCAGAAGGAAATGTTGTTCAGGCGCGGAAACG
>JAAFHD010000110.1 GCA_013298245.1 Alphaproteobacteria bacterium | reverse complement strand
CGCGAATCTGGAAGTTGTCCGCCGCATCCCCCCAGTATTGCCGCATCCATTGCCGGTTCGCCTGGAACCCGCCGGATGACGCAATCACGCATTTCGCGCGGATGCGATGCGGGAAGCCGCGCCAGCTGACGATCGCCTCGCGCGCGAAGCCGTCTTCCATCTCGATATGCTGCACCTCGGTGTCGTAGATCACCTCCACGCCCAGGCTTTCCGCGGTGCGGTACATCGCATTCACCAGCGCCTTGCCGCCGCCCAGGAAGAAGGCGTTGGTGCGCGACAGCGACAGCGTGCCCGACAGCGATGGCTGGAACACCACACCGCAATCGGCCAAAAACCCAGGCGCATGCTGCGACGCACGGATGGTGTGGCGCGCCAGGAACTCATCCGTGCGCCCGCCGGTCACCTTCAGCAGATCGTCCCAGTATTCCTCTTCCAGGTAGCTGTCCGTCAGCACGCCCGTGGGCTCCGGGTGCAACGCGCGCAAATTGCGCGTGTGCCGCGAATTGCCGCCGCGCAGCCATTTCGGCGCGTGCTCGGTCAGGATGACGCTGGCACCCGCGCGCCGCGCGGTGATGGCGGCGCAGAGTGCGGCATTGCCACCACCCACCACCAGCACATCCCAAAGCTTTTCGAAATCGGGCATGGCTTCCGCACTATGCCCAGGCGCGCGCAGTGTCCAGCGCGACTCAGACGAAAACGATATCGCCCGCAGCCAACGCCGGATTGCCGATCAGGAAGGCCAGCACATGCGCGCCCGCCGCCCCCGTCCCGTCGGGGTCGAACCACAGCGCCTGGGTGCGCGTGTCCTGGTAGAATGTCGCCGTATTGGCGCTGGGCCGTGCGCCCGCACCGCTGTGGAAACCCACGCCCGCGGTCAGCTGGAAACCCACCGGCGCCGCAAACCCGCTGGCCTGCACATAGATGCGGTCGCCTTGCGCGCTGCTGAAATCCCAGATCGTGTCGGTGCCCTGGTTCGGCGCCTGGAACAGAAAAATATCGCTGCCCGCACCACCCAGCAGCGCGTCCTGCCCGGCCTCGCCCAGCAGGATGTCGTTGCCCGCTTCACCCATCAGCGTGTCATCGCCATCCTGGCCGAGCATGCCGTCCACGCCATCGCCACCGGCGATCAGGTCGGCGCCGCCTTCGCCCAGCAGCGCGTCATCGCCATCCTGGCCGGCCAGCGTGTCGCCATCCGCGCCACCGATCAGCAGGTCGGCACCCATTTCGCCGAACAGCTGGTCGCGGCCATCGCCGCCGGTCAGCGTGTCGCCGTCCAGGCCGCCAATCAGCAGGTCATCGCCGGCTTCGCCGAACAGCGCATCCGTGCCGTCCTGGCCGTACAAACGGTCATCGCCATCGCCACCCGCCAGCAGGTCGGCGTCGCCCTCGCCGAACAGCGCATCCGCACCCGCCTGGCCATACAGACGATCCACGCCGAAGCCGCCGGCCAGCATGTCATCACCGGCTTCACCAAACAGCTCGTCGCGGCTGTCCTCGCCGTACAGGGTGTCGTTGCCCGCACCACCCTCCAGCAGGTCGCGACCGGTATCGCCGTTCAACGCGTCATCGCCATCGCCGCCTTGCAGCGTGTCCTCGCCCTCGCCACCGCGCAGCGTGTCATCGCCGGCGCGGCCTTCCAGCCGGTCCCAGCCGGCGCCACCCATCAGGATATTCGCGACCGCATCGCCCAGCAGCGTGTCCTGGCCATCGCTGCCGAAGACGCGCCGCACATCGACCAGCGTATCGGTCGCGCCATAGCCGTCACGCGCGATGCCGGCGGCCAGGTCCACATG
Organism: Alphaproteobacteria bacterium; assembly: GCA_013298245.1. Taxonomy (GTDB): domain Bacteria; phylum Pseudomonadota; class Alphaproteobacteria; order Acetobacterales; family Acetobacteraceae; genus Rhodovarius. Next base: position 7,949 of record JAAFHD010000110.1, on the reverse strand, counting down.
CACGGCGAAGGGGTCGGACTGGTAGGCGACCTCGACATTGATGTTGCCACCGCCATCGAAGGCATCGGCGCCGCCGCGGCCCACGAAGCGCACGAAGGTGAAGCCCAGCGCGCCACCCGCGCGCATGGTGTCGGCCAGCGCGGAGCCGCGGAATTCCTCGATGCCGGAAAAGCTGTCGGCATCGCCCCAGTTGTCGGTGATGGTGCCGGCCGCGACATCCAACGCGATGCCACGCAGCGCGATGCCGGCATGGTCGAAGCGGTCATCGGCGTAGTCCAGCCAGTCATAGCCATCGCCGCCATCGATCACGTCATTGCCGCTGCCGGGCAGCAGCTGGTCGCGGCCGGCACCGCCTTGCAGCGTGTCATCACCGCCGCGGCCGAACAGATAGCCACCCACATCGGCCAGGCGCAGACGGTCAGCGCCGCTGCTGCCATGCGCGTTCTCTATACCGACCAGCGTGTCGGTGCCGCCCAGGGATTTCGTGGCGCGACCGGCGACCAGGTCCACGACCACACTGCCCGCGAGCTCGTCATACATCACGACGTCCAGCCCGGCGCCGCCGTCGATGCTGTCATTGCCGGCGCTGCCGAAGATGCTGTCGGCGCCGCTGACGCCGATGATCGTGTCATCGCCCACGGTTCCGCGCCGCGGGAACAGCAGCGACCCAGTGCTGTTGGCAAGCGTCAACGTGCCCAAGCCTTTTCTCCCCTCCGCGCGGCGATCCCGTCCACCTCGCGCAACCGCGATCTTCTAACGACCCGGCGTCGCGTTGCGCAATGGTTAATGCGCCGTCAAGCGAAGACGATATCGCCCGCCGTCAGCGTCGGGTTGCCAATCAGGAAGGCCACGACATGCGCGCCGGCCGCGCCCGTTCCATCGGGGTCGAACCACAGCGCCTGTGTGTTGGTGTCCTGGTAGAAGGTCGCGGTCGCGGCACCTGGCCGCACATTCGCGCCGGTCAGGAAGCCGGTGCCGGCAGTCAGCTGGAATCCTGCAGGCGCCGCAAACGCGCTGGACACCAGGTGGATGCGATCACCCTCCGCGCGGTTGAAATCCCAGATGGTGTCGGTGCCCTGGTTCGGCGCCTGGAACAGGAAGATGTCGCCGCCCGCGCCGCCCACCAGCGTATCCTGCCCGAAGCCACCCAGCAGGATGTCGCGCCCGGCCTCGCCATTCAGCGTGTCATCGCCGTCCTGGCCGTAGAGGTTGTCCTGGCCATCGCCACCGGCCAGGAGGTCGGTGCCGGCCTCACCGAACAGGTTGTCATCGCCCGCCTGGCCGGCCAGCGTATCGCCATCCTGGCCGCCGATCAGGATGTCCTGCCCGGCCTCTCCGAAGAGCTGGTCGCGGCCATCCTGGCCTTGCAGCACGTCCTGGCCATCGCCGCCGACGGCGACGTCATCGCCGGTTTCGCCCGCCAGCCAGTCATCGCCGCCCTGGCCGAACAGCGTGTCGGCGGCGGCACCGCCGGCCAGCAGGTCATTGGCGTTTTCGCCGTACAGGATATCCGCGCCGTCCTGGCCATAGAGGCTGTCGGCGTCATTGCCGCCGATCAGCGTGTCGTCGCCCGCTTCGCCAAACAGGGTGTCGTTGCCGTCCTCCCCGTACAGGATGTCGTTAGCGGCCCCGCCCTCGGCGCGGTCATGGCCGGCATCGCCGTTCAGCCAGTCGGCGTCATCCTGGCCGAGCAGCGTGTCATCGCCATCGGCGCCGCGCAGCGTGTCGGTGCCGGCGGCACCCGCGACCAGGTCGGCCGCGCCGCCGCCTGACAGGATGTTGGTGACGCTGTCGCCCAGGATCGTGTCGGCGAAATCGGTGCCCTGCACGCGGCGGATATCGATCAGCCGGTCGGTGTCGCCGGTGCCATCGCGCGCGGTGCCGGCGGCCAGGTCCACGACGATCGCGCCCACATCCGCCTGGTAGGAGGCCTCGACATTCAGGTTGCCCGCGCCGTTCATCGTATCAGCCCCCGCACGGCCGATGAAGCGGATGAACAGGTCGCCGAGTGCGCCGCCGGCCAGCATGGTGTCGGCGCGCGCGGTGCCGCGGAATTCCTCGATGTTGGAGAAGCTGTCGGTGCTGCCCCAGTTGTCGGTGACGATGCCGGTGGTGACGTTCAGGCTGATCGCGAAGGCGCCCACACCCAGCGTGTCGAAGCCGTCATCCTGGAAGTCGATCCAGTCGTAATTGTCGCGGCCGTCGATGATGTCGGCACCGCTGCCGGGGAGGAACTGGTCGCGCCCAGCCGCACCGGTCAGCGTATCGGCGCCGGCGCGGCCCATGGCGTAGCCGCCGACGGAGGCCAGCGTCAGCCGGTCGGCGCCCGCAGTGCCGTGGATGTTTTCAAGGCCGGTGAGGGTATCGACGCCGCCGATTGATTTGGTGGCGCGGCCCGCGCCCAGATCCGCGACCACGCTGCCGGCAATGTTGTCATACAGCACCAGGTCGATCTCGGTGCCGCCATCGAGGCTGTCATTGCCGGTGGAAGCGACCAGCCAATCATAGTTGGACAGGCCGATCAGCGTGTCATCGCCCACTGTGCCGAACAGCGTGTCGTCGGCGTGGGTTCCGGTGATGACGGGCATGGCTTTCCCCCAAGTGGCTGGTGCCGGTGGGGGGGCCGGTTGCGGCTATATAGCGCGGCGGCGCGGGCGCGTCATCCGAAGATGAAATCGCCCGCCGTGAGTGTCGCGCCGAAGACCAGGATGCTGCCCTGCGCCGTCGTTACCTGGGTGTTGCCGCCGGCCGCGTTCAGGTTGACCTGCGCCATGGAGGTGATGCCGCTGCCGGCGGTGAAGTTGATCACCACAGAACCGCCCTGATTCGCCACCTGGTCGAAGCCGAAGCCGACACTGTCATAGACCAGCCGGTCCGCCCCGCCGCCGGTGTAGAGCAGGTCATTGCCCGCGCCGCCGTTCAGCGTGTCATTGGCCGCCGTGCCGAAGATGGTGTCGGCGCCAAACCCGCCCTGGATGCTGCTGGCCAGGCCGCTGCTGTTGCCCACCATCAGCATGTTGGTCAGCTGGTTGCCGGCGAAGGTGAAGCCGGTGGCCGCACCCGACAGCCGCGCTTCCTCGATGCTGTTGCCCAGCGCGAAGCTGCCCGCGCCGGTGAAATACACGATGTCATAGCCCTCACCGCCCACCTCGGTGACGGTGGCGCCGGAGGCGAAGACCACATACTGGTCATTGCCGATGCCGCCGGTCATCACGTCATTGCCGCCCTGGCCGCGCATGATGTCATCGCCATTGCCGCCATTCAGCGTGTCCGCCAGCGCGCTGCCCCACAGCACGTCATTGCCGCCCATGCCGTTCAGCAGGCTGGCTTCGGCCTGGTTCGCCACCAGGTTCTCGGCGGTTACAGATCCGGTCAGCTGGGTGGCGCCGGTCGCGGCCAAGCGCGCGATCTCGATATTCGGGCCCATGACCCAGCCGCCGAACGCAACCCACACCGTGTCGATGCCGCCATTGATGTATTCGATGTAGGTCGCCAACGGCGACTGCACCACCGCATTGTCGTTGCCGATGCCGCCGATCAGCGTGTCAGCACCACCCTGGCTGCGCAGAATGTCATCGCCATCACCGCCATCCAGCACATCCGCGTTGGTGCTGCCCCACAGCTCGTCATTGCCACCATTGCCGTAGAGCTGGCTGGCGGCGGATTGGTTGGCGACCAGCGCTTCGCCGGTGGAAGCACCATTCAACCGCGTGGCCGCGCCGAACAGGCGGCCTTCCTCGATATTGGCGGTCATCAACACATCGGAGGCATCGGTCCACAGGACGTCATAGCCCTCCGCGTCCAGCTCCCGCACGCCGGCTGCGAAGTTGCGCAGCACATAGGTGTCGTTGCCAGTGCCGCCGATCATCAGGTCGGCACCGCCGCCGCCATAGATCGTGTCATTGCCATCCAGGCCGAGTGCGGTGCCCACCACGCCCGGCGTGATGAAGATGGCATTCGCGCTGTTGTCGCCCGCCTGGGTGATGACCGAAGCACCGCCCAGCAGCACCTGCGCCGGATCGGCGATGGCGCTGGCGATTCGGATGGCGGTCTCGGTCGCGGCCAGCGTGCCGTTGCGGTCCTCATCAACGACGAACCAGCCACCCAGGCTGGTATGCGCCACCCAATAGACAGGTGTCGCGGTGTAGAGCGCGGGCTGGGTGAAGGCGGGCAGCGTGATGTCGGAGGACAATGCGGCGAATGTGCCGGGCACCACGCCCGCATACAGCAGCTGCCGCACCGTCACATCGGTCGCTGTGCCGATGCGTAGATTATCGCCATCGGCCACCGAGAAATCCGCGATGATGTCGGTCGCACTGCGGGGCGATTGCTGGCCTGGCGTGACCTGCAAGGTCACGACGAAACGGTCAGCACCCGTGCCGCCGGTCAGGCTGTCCGCGCCGTCGCCGCCGGTGATGCTGTCATCGCCGCCGCCACCCAGCAGCGTGTCGTTGCCGGCATCGCCGACCAGCCGGTCGGCGCCATTGCCGCCATCCATGCTGTCATTGCCCGAACCACCGGTCAGCCAGTCATCGCCGGCGCTGCCGGTGATGATGTCGTTGGAACTGCTGCCACGCACGGCATTGATGCCGACCAGCGAATCATTGGCGGCCGAGCCATCGGTCGCGCTGTTGGTGGCCAGGTTCACCGTCACGCCCACGGTGTCATTGTTGTAGTCGGCGGCGGTGAAGCCTGCGGTGCCGCCGCGCAGCGTATCCGCCCCACCCTGCCCCTGCAGCAGCGAGCGCTGCCAGAAGCCCATGTCACTGCGCCCGCGAAAGTCATCGCCCAAGGTCCCGCCGAAGAGGCCCTCGATCTCGATCAGTGTGTCGGTGCCGCCCCAGCCATCGGTGGCGGTGCCCGCGGTCAGGTCCGCGACCGTGCCGGCCATGGGTGCCGCGCTGAAACCGAAGCTGGAGAAGCCTGCGAAGTCAAAGCCGGAGCGACCATGGATCACGTCGCTGCCGGCCTCGCCTTCCATCACGTCATCGCCGGTGGTGCCCAGCAGCGTGTCCGCGCCGCCGCCCGACACCGCGCGGGTGAAACGGGTCACGGTATCGACCAGGCCGTTGGCCGTCTTGGTGACGGTGCCGGTAAACCCGCCACCGGCCACCGTATCCGTGCCGAGATCGATCAGCACCGCCGAACTGATGGCATAGCGCAGCTCATTGCCGCGATCCGACGATCCGGCGCCATCGACCACATGCGAACCGTTGGAGGAGAAGAACCAGTATTGCTCGCCAAAGCCTGCCCCGGTCACCGTGTCATTGTGCGCCGACAGCGCAAGGCGGCGCACATTGTTCAGCGTATCCGTCCCACCCCAGCCATCCGACGCCGTGCCGCTATTGGCGTTGATCGCAGCGAGGTTGACGGTGATCGCGCCGGGGCTGTTGGAATAATCCGCCATCACGCTGCGCGACGACGCGCCATCGATCGTGTCATTGCCCTGGTTGCCGCGCAGGAACATCGCCAAGGTTCCGGTCGCGGAGGAGCCGGTCAGCACATCCGCGCCACTACCGCCCAGGATGCGCGTGACATTGGCGAAGGTGTCGGTGCCGCTGGTCTTGGTGACGGTGCCGCTGGTGGCGGTCGTGAAGATCGCGGTCAGCGGATCGGTGAAGGCGCTGTAGTCCAGCCGGTTCGTGCCGCCACCGCCATCGATGTTGTCGCTGCCGCCGCTGCCGATGATCGTGTCATCCGAAGCGCCAGGCAGCCCACCAGTCACACCACCCGAGACGCCGGAGGGAAGGATCGTATCATTGCCTGCGGTGCCGGCGAGTGTGGCCATCGTGATCGCTCCAAGATTTCAAGGAATGGTGAAACAGTGCTTTGTGATCGTCCAGAGCGCATCCCCCAAACAGCGATGGCGCGCGATTACAGCCCTGCTGCCTCCAGCCCCGCGATCGCCCTTGCCATCGCCTGCGCCCGCGGCACGAAGCTCGCCACGTCCAGATATTCCTCCGGGCTATGCGCCAACCCACCGACAGGCCCCACCGAACAAATGGTCGGCGCGCCCATCGCCGCCGTGAAGCCCGAATCCGCGCAGCCGCCGGAAAATTCGCCCTCCACCGTCAGCCCCGATTCCGCCGCCGCCCCCTGGTAATGCGCGAACAGCCTGGCCGCCGCCGGCGACTGCGTCAGCGGCAGGAATTCGCCCTTGATGGTCAGCGTGGATTTCGTGCCGGGCACGTAGCTGCGGTCAATGATCGCCTGGATTTTCCCCATGATCTCATCGCGATCTGCGGGTGCGACATAGCGCAGATCGATCTGCCCCTGCGCCCAGGGTGCCACCGTGTTCACCGACTGCCCGCCCGAGACCAGGCCCACATTCAGCGTGATGCCACGCTCCAGATCGGTCAGCGCGTGAATGGCCGTGATCTTCGCCGCCAATTCCCCAATCGCACTGATGCCGGCCTGGAAATTCCCGCCCGAATGCGACGCCTTGCCGACAATGTCGAACACGGAAAACACCCCGCCCTTGCGCCCCGTCACCACATTGCCGGTGGCCCGCCCCGGCTCGGAATTGAACACCACGCGCGCGCCCCGCGCCTCCCGCTCGATCACCGGCCGGCCCTCCGGCGATCCAATCTCCTCATCGCCCGTGAACAGCCCCACCATCGGCCCGGGTGCCGCGCCAAACTTATGGAAGGCGGCCAGCACAAACATGTTCATCACCAGCCCCGACTTCATGTCCGACACGCCCGGCCCATAGGCCCGCCCGCCCTCGATGCGGAACGGCCGCCGCTCCGGCTCGCCCTTCGGGAACACAGTATCCCGGTGGCCCATCAGCACGATGTTGCGCGGGGCATTGCCCGCCGGCGCCGCATCGCCACCCACGAAGGCGCGCAGGCAATCGCCATGCTTCTCGCCATGCACGGCCTCCACCGGAATGCCATGGCTTTCGAAAAAGCCGCGGATCTGCGCGCCCACCGCATCGACGCCCGCCTTGTCGTAGCTGCCGCCATCGGTGTTCACCATGCGGGCAAGCTCGGCGATCATGTTGGGCTGCTGTTCCGCCAGCCAGGCGGTGATGCGGTCGATGCTCATGCGGGGTCTCCTTCCCCGCCAGTCTCACGCGCCGCCGCGCCGCCGCCAAGAGAGTGCGAGCCACCCCAGATGCGCCACCCCCGCCACCGCCAGCCATAGCGCCACCCAATGCCAGGCCGCACCCGCCAGCGCCGCGCGCAACGCCAGCGCCAAGGCCGCACCGGCGCCGAGGAAAGCCAGCAGCGGCCCCGGCGCCACACCCCGTCCACGCGCGCGCCACAGCCACAGCAGCACCGCTCCCTCGACCACCAGGCAGGCCAGCACCAGATCGGCCAGCCAGGTCATGCGAAGGGCGCGTTCAGCCGCACGATCGTCAGGTTCAGGAAGGCCGCGAAGGCCACCCAGGCCAGATAGGGGATCAACAGCCACGGCCCCACATCGCTGTATCGCGCGCAGACCCAGATCAGGGACGCGACCGAGAGCCACAGCGGCACCACCTCGATCAACGCCCAATCCGGCCGGCGCAGATAGAAGAACAGCGCCGACCAGGCGATGTTCAGCACCGCATTCAGCGCGAAGGCGCCCAGCACCAGTGTCCGGTCGGCCGATGAGGTCGCGCCCCGCCAGGCCAACACGCCGGCAATCGCCGTCAGCGTGAAGATGAAGGTCCAGGCCGGGCCGAACAGCCAATTGGGCGGCTGCCAGCTGGGTTTGCGCAGCGCGAAATACCACGGCCCGATATTGGTCAGCGCACCGCCCGCGGCGGCGACCAACAGGGTGATGAGGGCCGCGATCCAGACATCTGGTCGGGTGGGAATCCAGCTTGGCATGATCCCTTCATGCCACAGGCTTGACGCAAAGGCGTGCGACATAAATACACCAGTGACGTTTGACCGTTTCGGAGGAAGTATGATGCGTCCCATGATGATTGCCGCCCTGTTTGGCGTGCTCGCGGCGGCCCC
>JAAFHD010000011.1 GCA_013298245.1 Alphaproteobacteria bacterium | reverse complement strand
AACAGGGCAAGGGCGGCGGGCAGCAGGCTTGTGGCGCGCATCGGCGGTCTCCGTTTCGCGGCCGGTTTACCAAGGGCGCGGCGCGCCATCCATGCGGCGCGCCCAATGGCGCCAAGAGGCACCGCCTATCGGCCCGCCCCGCCACGCTTTAACCTGCGCGCATGATCCGCCTGAACGCCTTCGACATGGCCTGCGTCGGCCACATCCAGCACGGCATGTGGACGCACCCGCGCGACCAATCCACCCACTACCACCGCCTGGACCACTGGCTGGACCTGGCCCGCCTGCTGGAACGCGGCCTGTTCGACGGCCTGTTCCTGGCCGATGTGCTCGGCATCTATGACGTGCTGGGCGGCAGCGCCGACGCCGCGATCCGCAACGGCGTGCAGGTGCCGCTGCTGGACCCCATGCTGGTCGTGCCCGGCATGGCCGCGGTCACCACGCATCTAGGCTTCGGCGTCACCGCCAACCTGTCCTATGAAGCGCCCTATCTCTTCGCGCGCCGCATGAGCACGCTGGACCACCTGACCAATGGCCGCATCGGCTGGAACATCGTCACCGGCTATCTGGACAGCGCCGCCCGCGCCATGGGTCTGGACCGCCAGCAACAACACGACGACCGCTACGACCTGGCCGATGAATACATGGAAGTCGTCACCCGGCTGTGGCGCGAATCCTGGGACGACACGGCGGTGCGTGCCGACCGCGCCACAGGTATCTACGCCGACCCCGCACAGGTCCGCCGCATCCACCACAACGGCCCGCAATACCGGCTGGACGCGCACCACCTGGTCGCCCCCAGCCCACAGCGCGTGCCGGTTCTCTACCAGGCCGGCGCCTCGGCCCGCGGCATCCGCTTCGCCGCCCAGCACGCCGAATGTGTCTTCCTCAACGGCGGCCCGCCCGATGCCGTGCGCGCCCAGATCACCGCGCTGCGTGAGGCCGCAGCCCCCCGCCGCATCATGGCCTTCGTCGGCGCCACCCCCGTCATGGGCCGCACCGAGGCCGAAGCGCGCGACAAGCTGGAAGATTACCGCCGCCACGCCAGCGTGGAGGGCGCGCTGGCCCATGCCGCCGCCTCACTGGGTATCGATTTCGAACCCTTTGGTATGGACGAGCCCATCACCGCCCAAAGCAACGCCATCCAGTCCAACGTCACCGCCATGGCGCGGGCTTCGGGCGGCGTGCTGACCAAGCGCGGGCTGATCGACCAGTTCATCCTGGGCAGCCGCCAGAAACCCATCACCGGCAGCGTGGACCAGGTGGCCGAAACCCTGATCAGCTTCGCGGCCGCGACGGGCGCGGATGGCTTCAACCTCTCGCGCACCGTGGCGCCGGAATGCTGGCGGGAAGCGGTGGAATGGCTGGTGCCCGCGCTGCAGGAACGCGGCGCCTACAAGACCGCCTACGCGCCCGGCACCTATCGCGAAAAACTTTTCAGCTAACCGCGCCACGACTGGCAGCGAAACCCCACCAGGCCGGCGATCCCGCCGCGCCATGGAAGGACCTTGCCATGCAACGTCGCCACCTGTTCGCCGCGCTGCCGGCCGTCGCCATCACCGGCACCGCCCGCGCTGGCTCGCGGATTGTCGCGGAATTATTCACCTCGCAATCCTGCAATTCCTGCCCGCCGGCCGATGCCGTGCTGCTGGAATTGATCCGCGATCGGCCGGATGTCTTGGCACTGTCCTATCACGTGACCTACTGGGACCGCCTGGGCTGGCCCGACCGCTTCTCCCTGCCCGAAGCCACTGACCGCCAGCGCCGATACGCCACCCAACTGCGCGAAGGCCGCTACCCCGGCACGGTCTATACGCCGCAGTTGGTCGTGCAGGGGCAGCGCGATGCGGTGGGCTCGGAGCGCCGCGCCGTGCTGGCCGCCTTGCAGGCCAGCGCGGCCCGCGCCGCCACAGCACCCAGCCTGGCGCTGGACACGCGCAACGGCACGACCACCATCGCGCTGACGGGTGGCGAGGCGCGCGGCAATCTCTGGCTGATCGGCCATGACCCGCGCCACGAAACCGATATCCGAGCCGGCGAAAATGGCGGGCGCCGGCTGGCCTATGGCAATGTGGTGCGCAGCATCACGTCGCTTGGCGCCTGGGACGGCGCGGCGCGCCGCATCGATGCCGGCGGCGCGGGGGAACGCCTGGCGGTGCTGTTGCAGGCGCCCGATGGCAGCATCATCGCGGCCGCCAGCACATGATGCGCCGCCGTTATCTGCCGCTGCTCGCCCTGCCGGCTGTCGCCACCGCGCAACCCACCGAACTGCGCGCCGCCGACGGCCTGCTCATCAGCGCCGAATTCCGCGCCGCCCAAGCCCGCCGGCGCGGCACCATCCTGCTGTTCCACCAGGCCGGTTCCAGCCTGGCCGAGTATTCCACCATCGCCCCCGAACTGGCGCGCCGCGGCTTCGACACGCTGGCCACCGACCAGCGCTCCGGCGGCGAGAACTGGGGCCGGCGCAACGCCACCGCAGCACGGCTCGGCGCCAACCCCGGCTTCATGGCGGCCTTGCAGGATTTGCAGGCGGCGTTGGCCTGGGCGCGCCAGCGTGACCCGTCAGGGCGGGTGCTGGTCTGGGGCAGCAGCTATTCGGCGTCGCTGGTGTTCCTGTTGGCGGCATCGCCGGCCGTATCGGCGGTGCTGGCCTTCTCGCCGGGCGAGTATCTGCGCGGCACATCGGTGCGCGCGGCGGCGGCGCAGGTGCGCTGCCCGGTCTTTGTCACGTCATCCTCCACGGCCAATGAAGAAGCGGCGGCAGAGGCCATCCTGGCCGCGACGCAGGGCGCGCCCAAGCGCCAATTCCGCGCGCGCCCCGGGCAGCATGGCAGCTCCACCCTGCGCGCCGACAGCAACCCCGGCGGCGCTGCCGGCGCGGCCGCGGTGTGGGTCGCGGTCAACGCCTTCCTGGATGAGGTGGCGGCGTAGCGTCAGTCCCGCGCCAGCAGGCGCGGCAGGGTCCAGCGGTCATGGTCGCGCAGCAGATACAGCGCGACAAACGCCGCCAGGATCGGCACGCCCGCGATGAACAGGTGATTGCTCACCGGATTCCACGGCGAGAGAATGCGCGGGATGGACACGATCACCGTCACCAAATGCAGCAGCGCGACCAGGCCATAGGTGATGCGCGGCACGAAGCCCGCCAGCAGCGCCAGCGCCAGAACCACCTGGCCCGCACCCAGCAGCATGGGCAGTGACCCATCCACCGACAGCCCATAGAAATTGCGGAAGATCGCGGTGGTGGTGGCCGGGACGACGAATTTCTCGATGCCCCATTGCAGGAAAAACACGCCCAGCGTCAGGCGCAACAGCAGCAGTGACGCGGCGAGGCGTGAAGTTTCGGTGGTCATTCGGGGTCTCCTGGGTGCGGAGAGGTTTCGCCGTATCGGCCGGATGGGTTACGCGGCGGCGCCCCCAGGCGCGTCGCATTCTGCATCGCCAAATGCGAAAACCGCGTGCCAAACCCTGGCACGCCCCCTGCAACACCCATGGCAAGACCCGAAAGGAACCCTGCCATGACCACCCTGATCGCCGCCGCCGCCCCCACCACCCGCCGCAACGCCAAGCCCGCTTCCGCCCCCGCCTATTTGATGAGCTGCGCGGTCTTCCTGGCCGGTGTGGTCGGCCTGTTCAGCCTGGCCGGGTTTTGAACGAAAATCTTGCTTTTTGCGGCACAAAATCCTATATTGGCGGCGCTGTTTGACAACCGCATCCGCACCCAGCAAGCCCCCCAATGGCGCGCCGCCTGGGCAGGAAAGATAGTAAGGTCGTAAGATAGTAAGGCAATTTCGGCGCAACCCATACGGCCGGCAATGCGCCAGCCAGCCCGGCACACCCCGCGTAAGATAGGAATATAGTAAGGCAGTAAGGCAGTAAGGCAGTAAGGCAGTAAGGAATCCCCCACTGCCTCCCCGGCGCCGCGATCACCCGCCTGTTAGCCGGTGTAGACAGGCCTATTCAGCCTGATCGGATCGGCCGCCAATTTGTCGCAAGCCGCACCAAACGCTCAGGTGCGCCGACCACCGCGCGAATTGCCGCGGAACTGGTCCTGGTCCAACCGCATGATCTCGTTGGACGCCATGTTGCCCGCTGTCGCCACGCGCGGCAGCGACGGCAGCGCGGCCAGCCTATCCAGCACGCCCGGCCCAAACCCGGCCAGCGCCGCCTCCGCCCGCGCGCGTTCCCCCGCGCGCAAGGCCTGGCCCGCCAGCCGCAGCCGGTTTTCGACACTTTCCGAATTCTCCGCCGCGGGAATCCCGATGGCAGCCCGCATATCCGCCCGCGCCTGCCGCAACGCGGCGACCGACCCACCACTGACCGTGCTGGCATAGCGCGGCCCTTCCTCGAAGCTGCGCGTCAGGAATTCCAGCTGTGCCGCGGCGAAGGCCGCACTGGCCGGGTCCCCCGCAAAGCGCGCGGTATTGCCCAGCACGAAGGGCGCCTGCAGCGCCACACCCCGCACCGGATCACCAATGCCGCCCAGATACTCGCCGGGCGTCCCGCCAAGCCCAGGGGCACAGGCCGCAAGCGGCAGGAGAAGAAAAAGGGCGCGTCTGTTCATGCACAAAGCCTAACACGACCCATGCGCCGCGCAGGTTAACAATTGCAACAGCCCGTGCCACACCGCGCCCGTATGTCCGACGCCAACCCCGCCCTGCTGCCCGCCGGCCTGCACGACCTGCTGCCCCCCGACGCAGAGGCCGAGGCGCGGCTGGTCGAAACCCTGATGGGTGTCTTCGCCGCCCACGGCTATGACCGCGTCAAACCACCGCTGCTGGAATTCGAGGACACGCTTCTCGCCGGCTCCGGCGCCGCCGTCGCCGAACAAACTTTTCGCCTGATGGACCCCGCCTCCGGCCGCATGATGGGCCTGCGCGCCGACACCACACCGCAGATCACGCGCCTGGCCGCCCACCGCCTGGGCCGCGCCGCGCGCCCGCTCCGCCTGTCCTATGCCGGCCAGGTCCTGCGCGTGCACGGGTCGGAACTGGCCCCCGAACGCCAGCTGGCGCAGGCCGGCATCGAGATCATCGGCGGCTCCGCCCCCGAAGCGGACGCCGAATGCGCCGTCGTCGCGGCCGAGGCCCTGTCCACCGTCGGCGTCCACGGCTTCGTCCTGGACGTAACCCTGCCCACCATGACCCCCGCATTGCTGGATGCGGCGGGCATCACCGGTGCCGCCGCCACGCGCCTCTCCCGCGCGCTGGACCGCAAGGACGCCGCCGCCGTCACCGCCCTGGCCGACCACCCCATGCTGGCCCGCCTGCTGCCACCCTTGATGGAAAGTGCTGGCCCCGCACCCCGCGCCCTGGCCGCCCTGGCCGCTGCCGAACTACCCCCCACCGCGCGCGCCATCGCCGACAACGCTGCCGCCGTCGTCCGCGCCATCCAGGCCGCCGCACCAGGCCTGCGCGTCACGCTAGACCCGCTGGAATTCCGCGGTTTCCGCTATCACGTCGGCGTCGCCTTCACGGTGTACGGCCCGGGCCGCACCGGCGAATTGGCGCGCGGCGGCCGCTACCTGTCCGCCAACGACGAACCCTCCACCGGCATGACGCTGTACCCCGATGCGGTGCGTCGCGCCGCTGGCCCCGCACCCCGCCGCCCGCGGCTGTTCCTGCCGATCGGCGCCGACCGCGCCGCCGCCGCCACAGCCCGCGCCCAGGGCTATGCAACACTGGCCGCGCTGTCGCCCCAGGATGATCCGCGTGCGCTTGGCTGCACACACATATTGCGCGGCGCGATGCCCGCGCCAATCGAGGAATAAAGCAATGGCAAATGTCGCGGTGATCGGCGCGCAATGGGGCGACGAGGGCAAGGGCAAGGTGGTCGATTGGCTCGCCAGCCGCGCCGATGTCGTGGTGCGCTTCCAGGGTGGGCACAATGCCGGCCACACGCTGGTGGTGGGCGACGTGACCTACAAGCTGTCGCTGCTGCCCTCGGGCGTGGTGCGCGGCAAGCTGGGGTTGATCGGCAACGGCGTCGTGCTGGACCCCGACGCGCTGTTTTCCGAAATCGAAAAAGTCCGCGCGCAGGGCCTGGATGTCGGCCCGCACAACCTGCGCGTGGCGGAAACCACGCCGCTGATTTTGCCGCTGCACCCAGCACTGGATCGCGCCCGAGAAGCCGCGCGCGGCGAGGACAAGATCGGCACCACCGGCCGTGGCATCGGCCCGGCTTACGAAGACAAGGTCGGCCGCCGCAGCATTCGCGTGTGCGACCTGGCGGAGCCGGAAACGCTGTCCTTCAAGCTGGATGAATTGTTGCTGCACCACAATTCGCTGCTGCGCGGATTGGGCGCGCCGGAGTTCGAGAAGCAGCCCTTGCTGGACGCGCTGTTGGCGCTGGCGCCGCGCCTGTTGCCTTACGCCGCGCCGGTCTGGGAATTGCTGGAATCCGCGCGCGCCGAGGGCAAGCGCGTGCTGTTCGAGGGCGCGCAGGCGGTGATGCTGGATGTGGACCACGGCACCTATCCGTATGTGACGTCGTCCAACACGGTCGCGGGTAATGCGGCGGCTGGTGCGGGCGTGGGCCCGGGCAGCGTCGGCACCGTTCTGGGCATCGCCAAGGCCTATGCAACGCGCGTCGGTGCGGGGCCGTTCCCGTCCGAATTGTTCGACGCCACCGGCAAGCTGTTGGGTGAGCGCGGCCATGAATTCGGCACCGTCACCGGCCGGCCCCGGCGTTGCGGTTGGTTCGATGCGGCGATGGTGCGCCAGGCGGTGAAGATCGGCGGCGTGGATGGCCTGGTGCTGACCAAGCTGGACGTGCTGGACGGCCTGCCGGAACTGAAGATCTGCACCGGTTATTGCGTCGGCGGCGAAGTGCTGAAACGCTTGCCGGCCGCGATGCGCGCACAGGCCGCGTGCGAGCCGATCTATGAAACGCTGCCCGGCTGGGCGGGCTCCACCCGCGGTGCGCGCAGCTATGCGGAACTGCCGGCCGAAGCGGTGAAATATGTGCGCCGCATCGAGGAACTGGTGGAAGCGCCGGTGATGATGCTCAGCACCTCACCGGACCGGGATGACACCATCGCGCTGCGGGACCCCTTCGCGGGATGATTCAGAACCGATAGCTGACACCGACCAACCCGAACGGCGCAGTCTGTCGCTGCACCACAGGGCTGCGCGCCGCATCGCCCAGCAGGTGCTGCACGCCGACCGACGCCGACACATCCCAGTTTGGCGTCAGCCGGTACAACCCCAGCAGCCCCGCATTGAACTGCCGCATGCCGCTGCCCGGCCGATACGCCGCCAGCCCCGACCGCGCGGACTGCGCCGCCGTCACGCCGAACCATTCGCGCATATGCGCGCCATCCGCCCATTGCGCGCTGACGGTCGCGGCCAGCATCATCGATTGCGACAGCCGCATGCGCCCGGTCGCACCGAAGGTCAGCGTTGTTCCCTCCTGCCCGCCAAAGGCGCGTTCGGCCCGCAGGAAACCACCCACCGGCCCGGCATCCAGCCGCATCGTCACATTGGCCTGCGCCGACGCATCAAGGTCGCCCAAACCGCGCAGATGCGCCGACGCCCGCTCGCGCCGGCCTGGCGCGAAACCGATACCGCCCTGCACCGAGACCATGCCCTGCCGCAGCACCACAGCACCCAAGCCGTCGCGCACATTCAGGTACACCGTATCGAGGCCCGGCAGCGCCGCGCGATACGCCACATCGATCATCGGCAAGGCGGTGCCGACAATGGCGCGCCCGCCCGGATAGGCCGGCCCGATCGCGGCACCCGCACCCAGCCGCACTGCCCATTGCCCCGCGGGCAGCGGCTGACCACCGACCGTGCCTGGCAGCATTTGCGCAGCCGCCGGCGTGGCCCCCAGCAGCGCGGCCAGGGGCATCATCAATCGCAGCATTGTCTTGTCCTTTCAGGGATTGTTCAGCACGCCGGCGGCACGGAGTGCGGCGCGGCAAATGGGGCCAAAGGCATCGGCGCGGTCGCGCACGCAGGCGCGCATCCGCAAGGGGTTGCCGGCGGCATCGGGGCAGTGGCGCGCGATGTCATCGGCGCAGGCGGTGCGCACCGCTTCGCGTGGGGATTGCGCGGCGGCGGGGGCGGCCGCCAGCAGGCACAGCAACAACAGGCGGCTCATGGCGCCAACTCCCTTTCCATGGATCGGATCTGCCCGTCTTCCATCGCGATCACGCGGTCGCCGGGTTCGTGCAGCCGCGGGTCATGCGTGACGATGACGACGGTGGTGCCCTGCGCGCGCGCCAGGCCGCGCATTGCCGCCATCACCTCGCGGCCTGTCGCGCTGTCGAGCGCGCCGGTGGGTTCGTCCGCCAGCAGCAATTGCGGGCCGCCGACCAGCGCGCGCGCGATCGCCACGCGTTGCCGCTGACCGCCGGAGAGCTTGTCCTGGCGGCGTGCGTCCAGCCCCGCCAGGCCAACGGCGGCCAGCGCCGCGCGGCACATCTCGGTGGCGTCTGTGCTGCGCGATAGCCCGCGCGCCTCCAGCCCGACCATCACGTTCTGCAGCGCGGTCAGGCTGCGGTGCAGGTTGTGGTGCTGGAAGACGAAACCGGTGCGCCTGCGCGATGCCACACGCGCCGCATCATCCACGCCGTGCAGCGCGTGGCCCAGCACATGCAGCTGCCCTTCCTGCACCGATCGCAGCGCGCCGATCAGCGTCAGCAACGTGGTCTTGCCGCAGCCCGAAGGCCCCATCAGGAACAGCACTTCGCCGGCCGCTACGTCGAGCTCGAGCGCGCGCAGCACGGGGCCTTCGCCATAGCCGTGCGTCAGCCCGCGCGCGATGATCGCGGCGCTCAAAACACATCCGCCGGGTCAACGCGCCGCGCGCGCCTGGTGGCCAGCGTGCCGGCCAGCGCGCACATGATGAAGGTCGCGGCGAAGACCATGGCCACGCGCGCGAAGGGCATGGTGATGGGCATGGCGACAGCCGCGCGGATCAGTTCATAGATGCCAAGCGCGCAGGCGAGCCCGATGGGAAAGCCAAGCGCCGCCAGCAACATCGACTGCTCATAGACGATTGCGAGAATCCGTCGGTTGGAAAAACCCATCGCCTTGAACGTCGCGTATTCGGCCATGTGTTCCTGCACATCCGCGGTCAGGATCTGCGTGACCACCATGGCACCAACCACCAGCCCCACCACCAGTCCGAAGCCGAACACGATGGCGATCGGCGAATTGCGCACCATGAAGCCGCGCGTGTGCTGCACGAATTCCGCATGCGTCAGCACGCGCGCATCGGCGGGATCGAGCGAGGCTGCAATGGCTGCCTGCACGCGGCGCAGATCAGCGCCTGGTGCCAGCCTGATCAGCCCGATATTGGGCGCGGCCGCGGCACGGTTCATCGCCAGCGCCTGCAAGGTGTCGTCGGACGTGATCAGCACGCCCTCGTTGCCGAAGGAGGAGCCGAGGCGAAAGCGCCCGACGACCGTGACGGCGCGCGCGCCCATCTCGGTGCGCCAATCCTCACCGCGTGCCAGGCCCGCCAGCACGGCGCGATAATCGCCGCGCGCACCCGCATCCAGCAGGATGCTACCCGGTTGTGTCAGCAGGCTTTGCTGCGCGCTGATGGCGGGGTCGGAAAACGCCGCGAAATCCGGCCGCACGCCCAGCAGCAGCAGCGTGCCGCGTTCGCCATCGGGCTTCACCCAATCGCGCGTCGCGGTGTAGAGCGCCTCCGCATCCGCGACGCCATCGACGCCCAGCGCCTGCACCACGCGCCTGCGCGGAATCGTGCCCGATGACGTCACATCGCGAAACGCGGGGCTGACCAGCACCAGATCGGCGCGCAGCAGCCGGTGCACCATCACCGTCGTGTCGAAGATCATGTTCATGAAGCCGAGCTGCATGAAGACCAGCGTGACCGCGGCCGCGACGCCGCTCAGCGCCATCGCGAAACGCCCCGGTTGATGCGCCAGCTGAATCCAGCCCAGCGGCAGGCGGGCGCCGAAATGCGCGCGCACCTGCAAGCCCGACAGCCCCGCGACACGCGCGGAGCTTGCGGCATCGAGGCCGATCATCACCTCCACCACGCGCGCATCCAGCGTGGCGGCGGGGTCCTCGCGCAGGATGGTCTGGCGCCCGACGCGCAGGCCGATCCAGGCGACTTCCCCATGCAGTGGTTCTGGCAAGGCGCGGCTGGTGATGCGCACGCGCTGGCCGGGCGAGACCATCGGCACATCGCTCTCGAAGACTTCGGCGCGCACGCGCATGCGCGATGTGTCGCCCATCAGCAGCACGCCATCACTGCCGGGGACCTCGCCGGGGCGGGTGTTGATGCGCAGCACGCGGCCCGCGGCGGGTGCGCGCAACGTGGCCAGTGCGGCTTCCTGTTCCATCTGCGCCAGGGTGGCGGTGGCCATCTCGCGCTCGGCGATCAGCACGGCTTCTTCCAGGCGCCGACCATCGACGTCGCGGCGCTGCGCGCGCGCCAGCGACAATTCGGCGCTGGCGACCTTCTGTTCCGCCACGTCCAGCGCTAGGCGGCGATCGATCAACGCGGCCTCGCGCAGCACGCCGCCGCGTTCCAGGCGCTGCGTGCGTTCCAGCTCCCAGCGGGCGCGGTCGCGCGTGGCGCGTTCCTGCACCAGTGCTGCACCCAGTGCGGCTTCCTCCGCCTCCATCTCCACCACGCGCTGCGCGATGCGTGCCTGGCGTTGGCGCGCAGAGGCGCGTGCTTGTTCGAACTGCCCCGTCAGCGCGGCGGCATTGTCCATCACCGCCAGCGCCTGGCCCGCCGTCACCTGCTGGCCCTGTTCGACAAGAAGCTGCGCGATGCGACCGCTGCGGTTGCCCTGCGGACCGGCCAGCGTGATGGTGTCGCCCAGCGGTTCGATACGCCCCAGCGCGACAGCCACGCGCGGCACCGCGATGGCCGCCGGCGCCTCGCGCACAGCGGGGCGCAGCAACAGCACCGTAGCGGCCGCGATGCCGATGCAGCCCAGTGCCAGCATGATGATGCGCCGTGTCATGCGGCGTCCGTGCGCGGCAGATGCAGGCTGGCGCGCAGGCCCGTGGGTTCGCGGTTGCGCAGTTCCAGCCGCCCGCCATGCGCGCGTGCGATGCTGGTCGCGATGGCAAGGCCAAGGCCGGTTCCGGCGCTGCTGGAATCGCCGCGACGAAAGGCTTCGGTCACCAGCGGCAGATCGGTGGGCGGGATGCCGGGCCCGTCATCATCCACCATGATGGAAACTGCGCCGGGCGCTTCCTCGATCGACACGCGCGCGGCACCACCATGCTTGCAGGCATTGTCCACCAGGTTGGTCAGCGCGCGCTGCAGGGCCGCCGGCTGCGCGCGCAGCACGACATGCGCAGGCCCGGCATAGGCGGCGTCATGCCCGGCATCCGCGTGTTCGTCGCATACCGTCTGCGCGAGGGACGCGACGTCCAGCGCCTCATGCGGTTCCTCGCGCAGCTCCGCCTCGAACAGCGTGAGCGATGCGGTGATGATGGTCTCCATCCGGTGCAGATCGCCGCGCAATGTCTGGCGCAGCGCGTCACCCGGCACGCCTTCCACGCGCAGGCGCAGGCGCGTCAATGGCGTGCGCAGGTCATGGCTGATGCCGGCCAGGATGCGCGAGCGTTCCGCCACATCCTGCCGCAGGCGCTCCAGCAGGCCATTGATGGCGCGCGCCAGGCCCTGGATTTCGGCGGTGCCGCCCTCGGGCAGACGCAGCGCGGGGCCGGCGGAGCTGATGCCGCCGGCCGCCTGCGCCAGCCGCGCCAAGGGGCGCGTGATGCGTGACGCCACCCATAACAACACCAGCAGCAGCGGCACGCCCAGCAGCAGCATGATCGTCGCCGGCGGCAGCAGGATGCTGGGGATCACATCGCGCATCCGCTCGGCGCCGATGCTGATCGACAGCGCGGGCGCATCCGCCGGGCGCAGGCTGATCACGATGCCGCGCCGGCTGGAACCATCGGGTGCCACCACGCGATGCGTGATGTTCAGCCCACGCTCCTGCACGCGCTCGCGCAGCGCGCGGTTCAGCACATTGTCGGGCGCCCCGGCCGGTTCGTCGGCGCCGAGCGGGGCGATGCGCCAGCGCAGCGCTTCGGCCGCCGCCGCCATCACCGCCGGCTGCTGTTCAGGCGGCAAGGCGCGCAGCGTTTCGGACACCGCGATCACTTCCGCCGCCATCGCGCGCACCGAGCCGGGCAGCACGCTGCCAGGTGCGAGGAACAGCCAGACCGACAGCACGAGCAGGTTGGAGGAAATCGTCGCGATACCCACCACGAAGCCGACCTGGCGCGCGGTGGTGCGAAGGAAGAAGCGCCGCATGATCAGCCCGCCTCGGACCGTACCGGGACCGCGAAGACATAGCCGCTGTTGCGCACCGTCTCGATGTAGCGCTGGCCTTCGCGTTCGATCTTGCGGCGCAGGCGGCTGACCGCGACATCGATCGTGCGGTCCAGTGCGGATAGCTGGCGGCCATGCAGGCTGGCCGCGATGTGGTCGCGCGTCAGCACCATCTGCGGGTGTTGCACGAACAGCCCCAGCAGCGCGATTTCCGTCGTCGTCAGCATGATGCGCGCGCCATCGGGGCCATGCAGCGCGCGCCGGCGCGGGTCGAAGCGCAGCCCTTCGGCCAGGAAGATCACATCGCGCGGCGCGGCCTGCGCGGGCGTGCGCGCGCGGCGCAGCACGGCGCGGATGCGCGCCAGCAATTCATCGGGCGCGAAGGGTTTGACCAGGTAGTCATCGGCACCGCCATCAAGGCCACCCACGCGCTGCACCTCGGTGCCGAGTGCCGAGAGGATGATGATGGGCAGGCGCGCGGTCGCGGGGGCGGCGCGCAGGCGGCGACACAGTTCCAGCCCATCGCCGTCGGGCAGCATGCGGTCCAGCAGCAGCAGGTCGATATGCTGTTCGCCGAGCACACGTTCGATTTGTGCTGCGCGCGATGCGCGGGTGACGGTGTGGCCCTCCGCGGTCAGCACGGAGCTGAGCAGGGTTGCGATGTCGCGGTCATCCTCGACGATGGCGATGTGCAGGGCTGGGGTGGAATCCATGGGCGCTGGATATCAGCCTGCGGTCGCGGATGCAGGTGGGTGACGCGTTTCAATAGGTATCCGCGCGCTGCCTTGCGCCGCATCTCGCATGCCGCAAACATGCCCGCGCAAGCCAAGGAAACGCGCCATGAACTGGCAACCCAGCCCCCGCTACCCCGACCCCGCCATCCGCATTCTGGACCCGAGTTTCCGCGCCTATCACATCGCGCTGTCCGCTGTTGAGCGGTTGTATACCGGCACGCGCTGGGGCGAGGGGCCGGTCTGGTTCGGTGACCAGCGCTGCCTGTTGTGGTCCGACATCCCGAACAACCGCATCCTGCGCTGGGATGAGGAGACGGGTGACACCACCATCTTCCGCAAGCCGTCCCGCAACGCCAATGGCCACACGCGCGACCGCGAAGGGCGCCTGGTTTCCGCCGAACATGGCGGGCGCTGCATCAGCCGCACCGAACATGATGGGCGCATCACGGAACTGGCCACGCACTTCCAGGGCAAGCGGCTGAACAGCCCGAATGATGTGGTGGTGAAGTCCGATGGGTCCATCTGGTTCACCGACCCGCCCTTCGGTATCGGCGGCTACTATGAAGGCGAGAAAGCCACGCCCGAACTGCCCGCCAATGTCTATCGGATCGACGGCCAGACCGGTGCGATCACCGTCGTCGCCGAGGGCATTCCCGGCCCGAATGGGCTGGCCTTCAGCCCGGATGAAAGCCTGCTGTATATCGTCGCCAGCCGCGCGGAGCCGCGCGAGATTCTGGTCTGCACGGTGAACGGTGATCGCCTGTCAGCGCCACGCCCCTTCATCCGCGCAGCACCTGGCGAAACGCCGGATGGCTTCCGCGTTGATATCGACGGCAATCTGTGGTGCGGCTGGGGCATGGGCACGGATGAATGGGATGGCGTGCGCGTGTTCAATGCGGCTGGTGCCGCCATCGGGCATATCGCGCTGCCTGAACGCTGTGCCAATGTCGCCTTCGGCGGGCGGCACCGGAACCGGTTGTTCATGGCCGCAGCGCAAGGGTTGTATGCGGTCTATACCCATGCGCAGGGCTGCCCCTATCCCGGACATTGAAGAACAGCGGGTCCGTGCTGCCGCGCCGGCCCGCGCATCAATCCAGGCGGATGTTCAGGCTGCGGACGACGCCGCCCAAGCGCTCCCGGTCGGCGGCGATGAAGGCGCGCATCTGTTCCGGTGAATTGCCGACCGGCACGATGCCCTGGGTGCGGAACACCTCCTGCGCGGCGGGCACGCGCAGCGCTTCGGCCGCCGTGCTGGCGATGCGCGCGATGACCGGCTGCGGCGTGCGCGCCGGTGCGAGCAGCCCGAACCAGTTCGACGCATTCACCGCCATGCCAAGCTCACGCAATGTCGGGATCGCGGGCACCAGCGGCACGCGCTGCGCGGCACCGATGCCCAGCACGCGCACGCGGCCATCGCGCGCCAGGCTGTCGGCGGGGCCGACATTCATGAACATGCAGTCCACCTGGGCCGCGACCAGCGCTGTGTAGGCGGGTGCGGCACCGGTGAAGGGCACGTGCAGCATGTCGATCCGGGCATGCTGCATGACGCTGACCGCCGCCAATTGCGACGTCGAGCCGATGCCCCATGACGCAAAGGTCAGCTGCCCCGGCCGGCTGCGCGCGAGGGCTACGAAAGCGTCCAGCGTTTCCACGCCAAGCCCGCTGCGGACCACCAGCGCGAAGGGGCCATCGGCGAAGACCGTCACCGGCTCAAAGCTCGTCACCGGATCATAGGCGAGGCGCTGGAACACGAAGGGATTGACCGAATGCGTCTCCGCGCTGCCGACGAACAGCGTGTGCCCATCGGGCGGTTGGCCGGCGACGTATGCGGCACCGATGGCACCACTGGCACCTGGCCGGTTTTCCACCACCACACCCTGGCCCAGCAGCGGCGCCATCGCCGCGGCCATCGCGCGCGTGACGACATCCGCGGCACCGCCGGCATTCCATGGCACCACGATGCGCACCGCCTGGTCCGGAAAGGCCAGCGCAGGTGCCGCCAGCGCGACGGCAGCGCCCGCACCCATGGCGGCGCGGCGAGAGATTCTGGTGGTCATGCCCTTGCTCCTCAATCAGCCGCGCTGGTCGTCGAAACCGCGCCATGTCACGCTGCGGCGGCAAGGCTATGCCCCACGCCCACAGGCGTAAAGCGCGTGGCCACGGGACGGAGGGCGCGCGTGAAACCCTGGGACGGCATCATCCCCATCGAGGAGCAGAAGGCCTATGGCGCCGCCGGTTTCGGCCGTGCATCAGGCCTGGGGCGCAGGCCCGCGCTGCTGATCATCGACGTGCAATACCGCACCACCGGCACGCGCCCGATGCCGTTCTGGGACGCCATCCAGGAATTCCCCACATCATGCGGCGAATGGGGCTGGCAGGCGGTGGCGCGCATTGAAACCCTGCTCGCGCTGTTCCGCGCGCGCGGCTGGCCGGTGCTGTATCCGCATGTCTCGCCGAAGGAGAGTTTTGATCAAGGGCGGCTCGCGCAGAAGGTGCCGGCGCTGATGACCGTCGCGCGCAACGGCTATGATTTTGTCGATGCGATTCGCCCGCAGGG
The DNA here is from genome assembly GCA_013298245.1 of Alphaproteobacteria bacterium. Classification (GTDB taxonomy): domain Bacteria; phylum Pseudomonadota; class Alphaproteobacteria; order Acetobacterales; family Acetobacteraceae; genus Rhodovarius. The sequence goes on along the minus strand of JAAFHD010000011.1, from coordinate 5,962 downwards.
CAACGACATCCTGCTGCCGAAGAAGCACCCCAGCGCCTTCTTCGGCACGCCGCTTGCGAGCTATCTGATCGACCTTGGCGCCGACACGCTGGTGGTGACCGGCTGCACCACCAGTGGCTGTGTGCGTGGTTCGGTGGTGGACGGCTTCGCGTATAATTTCCGCACCGTCGTGCCGCATGATGCGGTGTATGACCGCAGCCGTGTTTCGCACGCGGTGAACCTGTTCGACATGGCGTCGAAATACGCCGATGTGATGAGCACCGATGAATGCCTGGCCGCGCTGGGCGCGCTGGCATGACCACCGCGTGCGATCTGCTGCTGCATGGTGCCACAGTGGTGCTGCCGGGTGCCGCCGAACCCGTGGCCTGCGACATCGCGGTGGATGGCGGGCGCATCGCTGCGTTGCTTGCACCTGGCACCGCCATGCCGGCGCGCGAGCGTGTTGCGCTGACCGGCCTTGTGGTGCTGCCGGGCGCGATCGACGCGCATCTGCATCTGGGCCACGGCCAGGATATTTCGCGCCCACGCGTGCCCGCCGATGCGTACCGCGAGACCGCCGCCGCGGCCATGGGCGGCATCACCTGCTTCATCCCGTATCTGATGGCGACCGAGCCCTTCGCGACCATCCTGGATGACGTCATCGCCATCACCACCGCCGGCGCGCGGATCGATTTCGGCTACCACCCCATCATCTCGACCGAGGCGCAGCTGGCCGAAGTGCAGGCCTGCATCCGCGACTGGGGTGCGCCGAGCTTCAAGATCTTCATGAACAACCGCGGCGGCGAGGGCAAACGCCTGGGCCTGCCTGACATCGATGACGGCTTCCTGCTGCGGTTGTGCGAGGCCGCGGCCCGGCATGGCGGCATGGTCTGCCCGCATCCCGAAACCATCGAAATGGCCTGGGTGTTGCGCGAACGCGTGATGCGCGCCGACCCCGATGGCGCGGGCGGCCTGGCCAGCTGGAACGCCACCCGCCCGCCCTTCGTCGAGGCCGATTCGGTGCAGCGCGCGGCGCATGTCGCGCGCATCACCGGCGCGCCGCTCTATGTGGTGCACACTTCCTCGGCCGAGGCGCTGGACGCTGCACTGCGCCAACGCGCCGCCGGTGCGCGCGTCTTCATCGAGACCTGCCCGCACTACCTGACGCATGACATCACCTGGCCCGGTGGGGTGATGGGCAAGATTAACCCGCCGCTGCGCGAAGCATCGGACCGCGAGGCGCTGTGGCGCGGGCTGCTGGATGGCAGCATAGACACGGTCGCGACCGACCATGTGCACCGCGACCTTTCGGCCAAGCAGGGCAATATCTGGGCGGCATCACCAGGCTGTCCGGGGATGGAGACAATGCTGCCCGTGCTGCTGAGCGAGGGCCATGCGAAACGCGGGCTGAGCCTGGCGCGCATTGCGGCGCTGGTGGCCGGCAACCCCGCGCGCGCGATGGGGCTGGCGCAGGTGAAGGGTGCGGTCGCGGTCGGGATGGATGCGGATTTCGCGGTGGTGGATCCGGCGGCGCGATGGGTCGTGACGCGCGATGGGGTGGTCAGTGCCGCAGGGTATTCGATCTACGAGGGATGGGCGCTGACCGGGCGCGTGGTGCATACGCTGGTGCGTGGGCGGTTCGTGCTGCGCGAGGGTGCATTGGATGACGCGGCCGCCGGCACGGGGCGGTATGTGCGGCGCGAGTTGCGGCATGATGGGACGACCTAGCAGGCTGCTGGTGTCTCATAGGGCAGGGCGGTTGCTTGGTGTGGTTGGGTGGCGGTGGTTTCAGTCTGGTGCGAACTCGTCTCGGGTGTGTTTCCCTGCTTTCAGGGAAAACATCAGGGAAAACCCGCCGTTTCCTCAGAATTCCGAGCTTAGCGGATCGAAATAGGCAGCACAAAAGCCAACCACAGCCTCATTTCCCTACAGTCTCGAACAGGGAAATTTTTGCAGCGCAGCAGGGAACTGTTTCGGCATAGGCGACGCCCATCAGGAAAACCGCGCAAGGCTCGCGGGCCCTTCTGCGTCGTCATGCTGCCTGCTTCCTTGTGGCCCCGACCATACGCGCCCCCGGGGCGCGCAGCAGCTCAATGCGCTACCGCCAGGCCGCGCGGAACAGAGCCGTGATGGCGCGCCCCATGACGTCGCTCGACAGACATCGCCCGCTTCGCATGAGCACAACACGACCTCAACCGCGCCGTTCGGCGCGGATGTGTCGCCGATGAATGGCATAATCCAGCCCCCGCCATCTCGCGGCGCGCCCATCCCTTTGGCAGCATGTCGTCATGTCGATCGCCCCCCTCGACGCAGAGCCCTTCCTTTTCGGTATCGAGGAACTGCGTCGCACGCTCGGCTACGGCACCTTCGAGAACGGCCTGGCCTATGCGCGCCAGCGCCGGGTGCTGCGCATCGCACCCGGCGCCGACGCGGACGAAATCCAGGCCGAGACCAAGGGTTCACGCCCGACACCGTATCGCCAATCCATCCGCCGCACGGTGGCGCGCCACGGTGTGCTACCCTTCATCGGCCGCTGCACCTGCCCAGTGGGCTGGAACTGCAAGCATGTCGCCGCCGTGCTGATCGTGCTCGCGCAGGAATTTGGCACCACCGACAGGCCCGCCGCGCCTCGCGCCCCGCCCCCCATTCGCGCGCCGGCCGACACGCTGCCGCCGCTGCTCGCCGCCTGGCTGCGCGACTTGCCGACAGATGCGCCTGCCCCTGACCCGCCGGGCAAGCGCGAGAGGCTGATCTATGTGCTGCGCCGACACACACCGCCGCGCGGCGCGCGGCACCTCGCGGTATCCACCTTCACGCAGACATTGCGCAAGGACGGCACCACCGGCACGCCCATGGCCTACGCACCGCAGCGCGTCACGAACCCGGCACGCTATCTGACGGCGGCCGACAAGATCATCCTGCGCCGGCTGGCCCGCTTCACGCATCTGCATGACGGGCTTGCGCCCGATGACGACCCGCCGGAACTGCTCGAGCGCATCATCGCCACTGGCCGCGCCTATTGGAACGGCCCCGATAGCCCGCCGCTGCGCCTTGGGCCTCCGCGCGCAGGCCGCCTGGCCTGGGAACAGACCGCCGAGGGCGAACAGATTCCGGCCCTGATGCTGGACGCCGGCGCCATCGGCCTGTCCGTACCCGGCGCCTGGTATGTCGACCCTGCCACGGGCGAGGCCGGCCCGGTCACCACCGGCGATGTCCCGCCGGCTCTGGCGGCCCGGTTGCTGGCAGCACCCGCCATCCCCCCAGAAGCCGCTGCCCTGGTGGGCGAGGAGTTGCGCCGTCACCTGCCGGCACTGCCGCCGCCCTTGGCGGTCGCAGCGCCGGAGATCATCGCCGACCCGCCGGTCCGGCGGCTGACGCTGACCGTCACGACCTTTGCTGCCGCCGCTTGGCTGCGCGCCGAGACCGTGCCCGTGGCCCGACTGCGTTTCGGCTACGGTCCCTTCGACCTGGCCCCGGGCGTCGCCGGTCCGCCGCGGCGGATGTCGCATGCCAGCCGCGTCTATGAGGTCCGGCGCGACACCGCCACCGAGGCCCGGGCCTTCGCGCGCCTCCTGGAGGAGGGCCTAGACCACCTGCCCGACCTCGCCCCAGGCCGGCTTGGCAGCACTGGCCATGGCGACTTCATCCTGCCGCGCGGCCGTGGCGATGCCGCGTGGCTCGACGTGGTGCTCGACCTGCTGCCCGGCCTCGCCGCGGAAGGCTGGCAGGTGACCGTCGCGCCCGACTTCCCCGTGCAGCTGGCCCAGCCTGATGGCGATGTGGATGCGCAGCTGCGGGAGGGCAGCGGCATCGACTGGTTCGAGCTCGATCTTGGCGTGTTGGTCGATGGCGCGCGGATGGATCTGGTGCCCGCTTTGGTCACGCTGATCGCGCGCGGGGAAAGCCGCGCGATGATCGAGGCGCATCCGGATGATGAACCCCTCCTGGTGCCGCTGCCCGATGGGCGGCTGTTGCAGCTGCCGATGGAACGGCTGCGGCCCACATTGCTGATGCTGGCTGACCTCTTCGCCGAGGGGCGCTTGGGGAAGGCCGAGACCGCGCTGCGCTTCACCCGCCAGGATGCCGCGGAACTGGTCGCGCTGGAGCAGGCTTCGGGTCTCGCCTGGCAGGGGGCGGAGCGGCTGCGCGCGCTCGGCCGGCAACTGCAAATGGCCGATGGCGGCATCCCGCCGATCAGCCTGCCGCCAGGTTTCCGCGGTGAGTTGCGCCCTTATCAGGCCGATGGCGTGGCGTGGCTGCAATTCCTGCGCGGCGCCGGGCTGGCCGGCGTGCTGGCCGACGATATGGGCCTCGGCAAGACCGTGCAGACGCTCGCGCACCTGGCCATCGATCACGCGGCCGGCAGGCTCGACCGCCCGGCCTTGCTGGTCTGCCCGACCAGCCTGATCCCCAATTGGCTGCGCGAGGCCGAGCGCTTCGCGCCGCAACTGCGCGTGCTGTCGCTGCATGGCAAGGAACGCCGGCAGCGCTTCAGCGAGATCGCCGGGCAAGACCTGGTGCTGAGTACCTATCCGTTGCTGGCGCGTGACCAGGCCGTGCTGACGGCGCAGCCCTGGCACGCGGTGATCCTTGATGAGGCGCAGGCGATCCGTAATCCGAAGGCGGAGACCAGCCGCATCGCGGGCAGGCTGCAGGCGGGCCAGCGGCTCTGCCTGACTGGCACGCCGCTGCAAAATCATCTGGGCGAGCTTTGGGCGTTGTTCGACTTCCTGGCGCCGGGCTTTCTCGGCGCCGAGAGCAGCTTCCGGAAACTCTACCGCACGCCGATCGAGAAGCATGGCGACACCCAGCGCCAGGCCGCGCTGCGCCGCCGCGTGCGCCCCTTCCTGCTGCGGCGGAGCAAGGAGGAGGTGGTGCGCGAGCTGCCGTCGAAGACGGAGATCGTGGAGCCGGTCGAGATGGAAGCCGCCCAGCGCGCAATCTATGAGGGCATCCGGCTGGCCATGTACGCCAAGGTCAAGGCCGCGATTGCTTCACGTGGTTTGGCGCGGTCGGGGATCGTGATCCTGGATGCGCTGCTGAAGCTGCGGCAGGCCTGTTGCGACCCGCGGCTGGTGAAGGTGGCCGCCGCGCAGAAGGCCAAGGCGGGCTCGGCCAAGCTCGACCGGTTGATGGAATTGCTCGAAGTGCTGACCGGCGAGGGACGGCGGGTGCTGGTGTTCTCGCAATTCACGTCGATGCTGGCGTTGATCGAGGCGCGGCTGGGCGCAGCGGAGATCGCGTATCTGCTGCTGACCGGCGACACGCAGGACCGCGAGACGCCGGTGCGCCGCTTTCAGGCGGGCGAGGTGGCGGTGTTCCTGATCAGCCTGAAGGCCGGCGGCGTCGGGCTGAACCTGACGGCGGCCGATACGGTGATCCATTATGATCCGTGGTGGAACCCGGCGGCCGAGGACCAGGCGACGGATCGGGCGCATCGTATCGGGCAGGACAAGCCTGTCTTTGTGCATCGGCTGGTGACGCTGGGGAGCATCGAGGAGAAGATGGAGGTGCTGAAGGAGCGCAAGCGGGCGTTGGTGGCGACGGTGTTGGGTGGGGAGGAGGGGGGTGTGTTGAGACTGACGGCGGCGGATGTGGAGGAGTTGTTTGGGGCGGGGTGAGGGTCACGTGGAGGGCGGCGCTGTCCGCGTCCTGGCGTTGCCATACCCTCTCATGTGCTGAGGCCTCCGACAAACCCGGAGCGGTTCACTGGCGTCCGAGCAGGCAGCGCGTCGTGAGGCCGAGGCGCTGGTACTGCAGCTCAAGCTGCTGATCGCCAAGCTCAAGCATGACAAGTTTGGTGCCTCCTCCGAGCGTGGCCGCAAGCTGATCGACCAGTTGGAACTGCAACTGGACGAACTGGTCACCGCGGCCAGCGAGGCGGCGGCCGCGGCGGAGAAGGCGGCACCGAAGGATCCCGCGACGGATCGCCTGGCATCGCCCGCGCGCAGGCCGGTGCGCGCAGCGCTGCCGGAGCATCTGC
>JAAFHD010000109.1 GCA_013298245.1 Alphaproteobacteria bacterium | reverse complement strand
CTGCCCAGCATGCCTTCCGCGTTCGCGTAAGTCTCGCGCAGGTGATGGATGCTTTGGGCAAAGAGCCAGAACCGCACGCCAAACCCGCGCCCGAGGTCCAACGCGCGGGCAATTTCATCGAACCGGCCGAGCTGGGGAAACTCATCGAGGAAGAACGTCACCGGCAGGACCTGACGGTCGGGCTGGCCGCTGACCAGGTGGCCCAGGGTTTGGCCGATGATGGCCCGCAAGACCGAGGCGTAGCGGCGCACATCTTCAAGTTCGACGTTCAGATACAGCGTGGCGTTTTCCGCGCGCAGCGCTTCCGGCCGAAAACTGTCCGCCTCGGTCACATCGACGATGCGCGGCGAGGCCCATTGCTGGATATAGCCGCGCGCCGTGTCGACCACGCCGGCGAGCTGGTCATCCGAGAGGCCCATCAGTTCATGGGCCAGGTCGAGCAAGTCGGGAACCTTGAGCGCCGCCAGACGCGGCGCATACTCTTTCCGCAGGAACGCCTTGTTGGCGATGCGCGCCAGGCGTGACCGCACACCCCGCATCGACCGCTCAGCACCCGTTTCCGAGAGCGCGACCTCGAGCAGCACACCGCCCAGCAGGCGCCGGCCGCGGCGGTCCCAATAGGATTCCCCGGCGGCGCTGTTGGTGGTCGGCACGGCCAGCAGGGCGGCCAGCCGATCGGCATCCTCCCAGGCGGTTGCCGGGGCGGTGCTGACCCGCGTGAACGGGTTGAAGCGCACCGAGTTGGCCGGGTCACGCGGCGCGAAGACATAGACCGGCCCGACATTCGCCGCCCGCCAGGCCGCCGAGGCGGCGGCAAGTTCACCCTTCACATCCAACACGACGGCCGGCGCGCGGCTGTGCAGGAGGTTGCGCAGAACCAGGGCCAGTGACTTGCCGGCACCTGGCATGGCGAAGGTGGCGAGAGATTCCCGCCGGTCATAGAGAAGATCCGTGGTGGTGCCGGGGAAGACGCCCAGGCGCAGCACCGAGGGCGAGGCCGGATCGCAGCACAGCTCAGGCACACTCGGGTCACTAGCGGTCAACCAGGCAGCGCCGGTGACCAGCAGCTGCGCCAGCACATCGCGTTCCGTCGGATGCAGGCGGCTGTCAGGAGCGAGCGCCGCACGCAGCGCGGCTTGCACCCGTTCCAGGGCCGCCACGGGCGGCCCGCAATGGGCGAGCAGGGCATCGCCCAGGGCTTGCCGGACCCGCACCAGGCGGTCGGCCGACAGAAAAACCGGTGCGCTGACGCGCAACTCGGTTTTGCCTTCATTCCAGGCGAGGGCCGCGCGCACCCGCAACAGCGTCAGCGGGTCCATCTGCCCGAGCAGGGTCAGCAACTCCGCCAGGCGCAGGCCGGCCCGTTCCGCCTCTCTGAAATCCCGCAGCGTGCGGCAGAACCGCGCGCCGGTCAGGGCCGCGGGGCTGGCATGCCGCAGAAACTGCGCCTGAGTGTCGGCCAACCAGGTGGCCAGCGCATCATCTTGCGGGCGCTGCCGCTTCAGCGTGGCCAAATCTTCGCCCAGCGCGACCCCCAGCCGCGCCAGGCTCACCGGCGGGATGAGGGCCGGCACCAGCTCACTGACCTGGACCTCAACCGGCCACAGGTCATCCGCGAAACGTGCGGCGAGCGCCTGCATCGCCGCCGCACGGCCGGTGCCGTCAACGGCCGCCCGTGCCGGCAGGTGCCCTGGCCAGGAGCCTGGCCGTGGCACAGGTGAGGGCGCCGACGGTGCCGCCAGGCGGGCACTGACCCGACCCGCCAGACCGCCGACCCCGCCGGCGAGGTGATACGCGACCAGGCCGACGAACAGCAGCCCCAGGACAACCAGGGCAGGCCACGGCCCGTCCACGTTCAGCGCGGTGACGCGGCTTGGGCCTCATGGGCGGCGAGTGCGCGTTCGCGGGCTTCCAGCTCCGCCAGCCGCGCGGCGTAGGCTTGCTGCGCGTTATGCGCCTGCACCGCCTGAATCCCCGTGGCGGTGGCCTTGGCGGCTTTGGCCGTGCCGCCGACCAGGCCGGCAATGCACAGCCCCATCGCCGCCGCGAAAACGGGGATGCCGAAGATGAACGGGGGGATCAACGTCAACACGAAGCCAATCGGGAGCAGGATCGCGCCCATCATGAACTTGCCCATGGTGCCTTCCTCTTATGGGTGGTTGCGAGCGCAGGCTTTCAAACTGCGTTCGCGCCGGTCAAACGAAATCGTGAGACGGCCTGTGTTGCCCTGGCAAAAGTTGGGGTGTGGTGAGGACGGCAGGGCGCCCCGCGCAGTGGCGAACCGGCTGGGGTGCTCGGAGGGTGGTGCCAATCGTGGCCGCAGATGGCGCTTCCCCTGGTGGTGCGGCAGCAGCTATGGTGGTTCCGCGTCGATAGAGCGCACTTATGGGTTTGCTCCGCAAACCCGGCGCTCAGAGGAGGTCGGGTGGCGATCTTCAGTCTCAACCATCGCCCGATCGGCAAGAGTACCCAGGCACGTCCGCACACCGCCGCCGCCCATATCCGCTACATCACCCGCAAGCCGGCGCTGACCCGCCTTGAGGGGCGGGGCATCCCGACCGAGCGCGAAGCCGCGCAACGGTTCTTCATCAGCGCGGAGGATGGTGACCGGAAGAATGCGCGCGTCGCCGACAAGGTGATGTTGGCGCTGCCCAAGGAACTGGACCCCGAGCAGCGCGCGCAGCTGGTGCGCGACTATGCCGAGCACGTCACCCAGGGCCGCGCCCCTTGGTTGGCGGCTTTTCATGACCAGGGGAAAGACGTCGAGAACCCGCATTGTCACCTGGTGCTGCGCGACCGTGACCCCGAGACCGGCCGGCGCGTGATGGGATTGTCGGAAGCGGGGTCAACCGCCCGCCTACGGCAGGATTGGGAAACGTTCACCAATCGGGCCTTGGCGCGTGCGCAGCGGCCCGAGCGGGTGGACCGGCGCACCCTGGCCGCCCAGGGGCAGGCCCGTGCGCCGACCATTCACGAAGGGCCGCGCAGCCGTGCGATGAAGGCGCGGGGGGCGGAACCCCTGTCGCGCCGCCGGCTGGTGCGGAACGGTCCCCGGGCGCGGCATGCGACACGCTGGGTGGATTATCCGGCGATTGATCGCGGCCGCAGCCGGCCGGATTTTAACCGGCGGCCCAGCCCCCAGGCGGAATCCCCGGCCGAGCTGTGGCAGGCCGCGGATGCGGACCGGCAGCGGCGCGACCTGGCCAGGTTGGCGCCGTTCCAGGCGCCTGGGTTGCCCGAGGGGCAACGGCCTGGCCGCTTGCCGAGCTTGAGTGCGGCGTTGGCCCGCACGCCGGCTGGCCCAGCGGCTCCGCTGGCGCCATTTGGGGCGCCGCCGTTATCGTTTGGTTCCGAAGATATGGCGCGGCAACGCGGGCGGCGGCGTTAAGCCGATTCGGCGCAGCGCGCGCCGTCACGACGACACGCTCGGTCAACCCCCACATCTGTGGCCCTGCACTCAGCACGTGTCGTGACGGCATGGTCGGGCACGCCCGATTCGACACGAGCGCTGAAAATGGCTCTTGCCAGCCAGGACCGGCTTCGAACCATGAGGAGGGCACAGCAAAGGGGATTTGCCGTGACCGGAACTGATTTCTTGATCGTGCTTCTCGTGATTTCCTGGGAAATCCGGCAGTGGGTGAGGCTGCTGCGCAAGCCGAAGCCGCCGCCACGGCGGAAGCCACCCGCCAAACCTAAACCGGCCGCACGTCGTCCCAAGACACGACCGGTTCGTGCACCGTGACATCGGCGCCCGTCACGTTGGCCTTGCCACCGACCAGGCGGGCCTCCCAGGTCAGGGCAAACCCCTCGCGCATGAGCAGCGCGGCCAGGTGCTTGGCGGCGACGGTTTGGCGCAGATCGGCGGGCACATCCAGGCTCAGGCGCAGCAGGTTGCCGCCGGCCGCGGCGACCTCCGCCATCTGCGTCAGCACGGTGTCGGGCGCGAGCAAGCGCGCGGCCAGATCCTCGCGGGCTTGGGCCGCGAGGGCCTTCAGTTTTGCGGCCCGCGTCATGCGGCGCGTTCCTTCCGGGCGTCACCATGACGGCGGCCGAGGTAGGTATCGGTGACATCAATCCGGTTGTGGCCCAGCTCCCGCGCAATCTCGAGGCGCGCCGCATAGTCGCGGCGGCGGTCCTCAGGGGGCAGCTGGTTGAGCGTCGGGCCGCCCGCCGCCGGACATTCGCGGCCGGTGCGCAGCTTGTATTGCCACTGTGCCCAGGCGTGCCGCAGGCCGTGTGCGTTCCCGAGGCCGGCCACGCGGGTGTGGTGGCGATAGGCGTGCATGGCGTCGACGTAGCGCCGCCCCTCCCCAATCAGTGACCCATCGCCCACCAGGGCCTGAAGTTCCTGCAACAGCTCCCGCTGACGCGGGTGCGTGATCGGAATCTCCCGATACCGCCCACCCTTGGTCCAGCTGGCCTTGAGGCACAGCCGGTCACCCTGCACCGCGCGGGCGGGGCGGAGTTTCAGGGCCTCTTCGCGGCGCAGGCCGAAGGCGGCTTGCAGCCGCAGCGCCATCAGCGTGGGCGCATCCTTCACCTTGCCGGTGACCTCAGGGGTCAGCACGCGCGCGCGGTTGCCCTGGTAGGGCGTCCGTTCAACCAGGCCGAACACCGCGTTGTCATTCGGAATCAGGCCGGGCTTGTCGATCTTCATCGCCCACCATCGCACCCAGCCCAGGCGGTTGCGGATGGTGGCATCGCTCACCTCGAGACCCTTCCAGCGCGCCACGAGCGCGCTGATGTGCTTGGGCTTGAGGCTGCCCACCCCGGGCAGCACATAGCCCATCCCCTTCAATTCCTTGGCCATGGCCTGCAAGCCACGGCCGCGGGCCGCCTGCGTGGCGAAGGAGCCTTCACGGCAGCGGCCGGTCAGCTCCTTCAGGGCAAACGACAGTTGATCCATCGTCACGTCTTTTCTTTGGTTGGTAAGTGTTGATGACCTGCCTGTGTTCCGCGTGCGGCAACACAAGCCCGCTTTGCAGCGAAGAGGTCGGCTACTCCCTGTTTTTGCTCCGTTTCACCTTCCTGTTAGTCGCCAAGTGGTTGCGTGTTTCCCGGGCAGGCGGCTTGTCCGATCGCCTGACGGGTGGTTGGGTTCAGCTCCTTTCTGTGGTGGCCATGGTGGCGCCCCCGAGGCCGTGCCCGTCGGGCCGTGCGCATGTGCTCGGGTCTGGCCGCAGCAGTGCTACGGCGGGGTTTTGGTCCTGGCCCGTGGGCGCAGGGGGCATCGGATGATGCGTGGTCATCTCAGGTGGTCTCCTGGTTGAAGGGTGTGGCCGTGTGGCCAAGATGTCCCGGGCTACCGGTAGCGAGCACCCTGGTGGGCACTCGCCAGGCACTTATGCGGTGGGCGATCAGTCGCGCCTGACTGGCACCTGACAGCCAGGTGCGCCCATGGCGGCCAGCCTGGGTTAGCGGGGAAGGTGTGGCGCTGATTTTGGGCGGGTCGGCCCCGGCGGCCCGCCCTGTCACTGGCAGCGTTCCGCCCGCCAGTGACAGGGCGCGAAGAGCGCCCTGTGATGGTGGCGCCACAGGCGCCACAAGGGGCCTTCAGTCGCCAGGCCCCTTTGACCCGAGGCTTGAGCCGCCGCCGGCGGCTGCGGGGAGGACGGCTTGCCTCCCTCCCCTTCCCCCTCCCCAAAGCGCCGGCCTGGCCTCGTTGGGCCACCGGCGGCAGGGCGGGGGCACCCCGCCCCGAACCCCACCCCTGCCCTTCACCAGGCGCAGGCCCGCACCTGGTGAAGGCGGGCGTCGGCTGACGCCCCGTCGCCGGCCAGGCGGCGCCAGGGTCCGACGCCTGGCGGTGCCTCCGCCGGCCCCGTGATCGGGCGCGGCCTGGGGTGCTGTGCGGGTGCGCCCTGGTGGCGACCGTTCCCGTGCAGCCGGCAGAGCGGCGGGATGGCCCCGCTGCCAGCGCCGGCAAGGCATCCACCCGTCTCCCATGGGGAACCCTCGGGCGAAGCCTCCTTGCCCGCCCTGGCGACCGCGGGGCCGACAACCCGTCCGACCGGCGCGAGCACCGTGACCGGCACGAACCAACGGGAGACCCCCACATGACCACCACCCCAGCCAAAAACCGCCCGAGCCACGAAGCCTACGTGGTCGAAGGCAACCGCCAGAACGCCATCTGGACCAAGATCGGCGCCGCCTGGCCGCACGACGACGGGACGGGCTTCACCGTCAAGCTGACCGCCATTCCCCTCTCAGGCCGCCTGGTGCTGCGCGTGCCGAAGGCCAAGGACGCGGCCCAGCCGGAGGGCGAGGCGGGGGCTTAGGCCCCCGCGTTCGACATGGGTATTTCACGTTATGATATGCAACACTAAATCATTGACCTTGTGCGGCCTTCCAATGCCCATTGGTTCCCGCAGACACGATAAGTCCTCTTACCTTCATGCGATGAAGATAGGTCCGAAAAGTCGATGCGTTCAGGTTAGCGTCAATTTTTCTTGTTTCCCGATAAAGCTGGGAATTAGACAGCGATTTATTGGTTGCTCTCAGAGCATCAAGGATTTTCTCCTCTACGAGGATACGATTGAGGCTGTTTTTGCGGCTAACATCTGATAGCGCTGTCGAGGCTCGCCGCGCCTTCAGAAGCTGGCGCTCCAAGGCTTGCTTCTCATGCGTCAGCTCTCTGATCTGACGCTCAATCTCTTCAATTTCTCGCCGGAGCCGGTCCTCAAAGCCCTCCGAAGCTGGTCGAATCATCTGTTGCACTTCCTGTTTTGCAACATAACAAATTTCACAAGTCCGCTAAAATGACAAGTTAATCATACACCTAAACGCCACTTGACATGGCCATCAAAATATGATATCAACAAACAAATTAATTTGTTTGTTGATATCATATTTCAAAATACACGCCTGATTTCTCTGTTGCATTTGCCGCCTGCATGGAATAGCTCTTTCCGTGACATGGCCGGCCCCTCTGCATTTCGATGTACGGGTCGGCCTTCTTTTGTTATATGCCCTGTGTGGCACAATTCACAAAACCGTTTCTAGATGTCAGGCAACAGGTTGCCATCCTCACATCGCGTGGGATGAGCATCACAGATCTTGCGAAGGCGCACTCCTGCCTTGCCAGGATCGGGTACTATAGGCTCAGCGCGTACTGGTATCCTTTTCGCAAATCTGTGGCGGTCGTTGATCCTATCACTGGCCAACAGAAAACGCAGGTTCTGGACGATTTCAAGCCTGGCACGCAGTTTCCCGACATCCTAGACCTATACGTCTTTGACAAGAAGCTGCGCCTGCTTGTGCTTGATGCCCTTGAACGGGTCGAGATTGCACTTCGCACTGACATCGCGCTTCTTTTAGGCAAACGCAGTCCAACAGCACATCGTAACCCGGGCCTTTTGCACGGCAATTTTGCAAAGCGCGTTGATCAACAGAGTAGAACAACGCTTCATCAGAAATGGCTTGGTAGAATCGACGAATCTTTTGCGCGTTCGAAAGAGGATTTCGTCGTCCACTTCAAGAGTAAATATGAGAATCAGGACCTGCCGATTTGGATATCTGTTGAGTTATGGGACTTCGGCTCACTCTCCCATTTCTATTCTGGACTCACGATGAACGACCGGGCAACTATATCTCAGCGATACGGCGTCACCTCATTGGGCGTGTTTGAGACTTGGCTGCGCTGCTTAAACGACATCCGCAACATCTGCGCGCACCATGCACGACTCTGGAATCGCCCGCGGCCATCGCAGCCTAAACTGCCGGCCATCGGCGAATTGCCTGAACTGGACCATTTACACAGCCTTCCACCAGGCGCACTGGCGCGCCTCTACCCCGGCCTCGCAATCCTTCAAGTGTTGTTGAAGGTCATCAACCCAACGAGCAGCTGGAGTAAGCGACTTGAAGAGCATGTCGCTACCCTACCGCAGACCCCGGTGATCGAACTCACCAGCGCTGGTTTTCCTCCGGACTGGCGGACCCTTCCCCTTTGGCGGTAGATACCCGTCATCGCAACGTCATCACGTCACCACGTGGTGGCATCCCCCTCCCCCTCCCCCGCCCTCGCCTGCGTCCGTTGGTCCCGCGCTTGCCCGCCGTCGGCCCGGCCGCAAGGCATCCACCCGTCTCCCAGAGGGACCCTCGGGCGGACCCTCCGTTGCGCCCTGGCCTAGGCCGGCGGGCCGCTTTCCCGTGACCGGACGCGATGGGCGCGGCCGGGCAACCAAGGGAAGCACCCGATGTGAACACCGTTCTGATAACCGCTGCGCAGCTGGCCACGCTCCGCCTCAATGGCCTGGCTTCAATCCCCGGCCATGCCGTCGACCCCTACCCCGTGGTCAAGCTCTTCACCCCCGACGGCGCAGCCACCTGGTTGCTCACCGAGATCGACCCGGCCGACGACGATATCGCCTTTGGCCTCTGCGACCTCGGGATGGGCTGCCCTGAGCTGGGCTATGTCTCGCTCGCTGAGCTGCGCGCCGTGCGCGGCCGCCTTGGGCTGGCCGTTGAGCGTGACCGCCATTTTCAGGCGGACAAGCCGTTATCGGCCTATGCCGAGCAGGCCCACCAGGCGGGGCGCATCGTCACCTGACCAGGTGACGCCCTTGCCACAGCTGGCCGGCCAAAACCGGCCGGCTGCCTTGGCAGGCGCCGTGACGCTTCGCAGTCTGGCGCCATGGCACCTATCACGCCGGAGGACATCGCGCGCGGCCAAGCGGCCGAGGTGCGCTTCCAGGCGTGGCTTGAAGCCTCCCGCTTCCCGTATTTCTACATTGACCAGACCATGGCGACGTTCGCGCGCCATCTGCGCGGCGACGTGAAGCGGCCGGACTATTTCGTCGGCATCCGCGGGATTGGCTTGCTGGGCTTCGACGTGAAGGCGAAGACCATCTACCGAGGGCAGATCTTCTTTGACGCCGAAGAGGTGCGCCGCCTGGCCAATTTTGGCCAGCTGTTCAACGTCTCCATCTACCTGGCCTGCCAGAAGCCACGTGGTGACGGCGCCTGGTGGGCCTGGGTTCCGGACCTGGCATTGCGACCGACGGCAGCCGGCCGGCCTGGGGTGGTTCCGGTGCCTGTGCGGGAATTGCAGCTGGTGAGCTTCAGGGAGCCGTTCGACACGGCGTTGGGCGAGGCCTTGCGACGATAACTTCACGAGCAGGCATTTATCCTCGCGACTGTTCATCGCCGCAGGAATTTTCCTCGCTCACCGACTGAATAGCCTCGCGGCAAAATGCACCTAGACATTTCTTATTGCTGGCAATTTGAGGTTCTTGGCCGCATTTCTTGTTCCGACATCACGGACAAGGGGATTCGACGATGAGTGAGGTGCTTCCGGAGAAACGTCGCCGCGGCCGGCCTGTCGGCACCGGCATCGATGACTCCAAGCTTTTGGCCGCTGTGGCGGATATGCTACTGGCCCATCCTGGAATGAAGCCAACCACGGCGATGCGGCGCTGTGACAGGGGCATCACGGACACGAAACTGCGCCGCTTGCAGGTCAAGTGGAAGGCGGCCGGCATGACATTGATGGCCGAGGCGAAGAGCCGCCGTGCGGAAGCCCAGAGGGTCCAGCAGCAACGACAATTTGGTGGGGCGTATGACGTCCTCGGGATGGCGCCGAGAGTGCTTCAGGAGATGCTGAGGCATCCTGGTGTTCAGTCAGCACTCGAACGCTTCGACGCTTTGGCTCAATCCCCGGCTATGCGAGCGGCGATGGAAGAAGCTGAGCGGCAGCAACGATTTATCGACATGCATAGGCCCAAGCTCTCGGCTATGGCCGAGGCCGTTCAGAAGCTTGAAGCACAAACGGCTTCATATGCCATGCGGCAACTGCTGGACCGTGCCGATTGGGCCTTGGATTCTTTGCGGCGAATGGAAACTCTGGCACCAA